>DMCD01000100.1:0-182 GCA_003445895.1 Lachnoclostridium sp.
GCATCGCCGGCATCGAGCAGCCGGATGAGGGAAGGATCGTCCTGAATGAACGGGTGCTGTACGATTCGGAGAAGGGCATTAACCTGACGCCCCAGAAGCGGAGAGTCGGATATCTTTTTCAGAACTACGCCCTGTTCCCGAATATGACCGTGGAGACGAATATTGCGGCGGGGCTGTCGGGA
>DMCD01000100.1:336-3455 GCA_003445895.1 Lachnoclostridium sp.
CGGCGGCCAGCAGCAGCGGGTGGCCCTGGCGAGAATCATGGCCTACAAGCCTGACGTCATCATGCTGGATGAGCCATTCTCCGCGCTGGATACCTGGCTGAGAGAGCAGCTGCAGATGGAGGTGCGAAGGACGATTGAAGGATACAGCGGGGATGTGCTTCTGGTGACCCACTCCAGAGACGAGCTGTACCGGTTCTGTGAAAAGTGCGTTGTACTGAAGGAAGGGCATGCGGCAGCATCCGGCGATACGAAGGAGATTTTCCGGAGACCTGCGAATGTGACGGCAGCGAGGCTTACGGGCTGCAAGAATATCAGCCGGGCAAGGCGCATTGACAGCCGACATGTACTGGCGCTGGACTGGGGCGTACCGCTCTCTGTATCGGAGGATGCGGCGGAGGATATCACCCATGTGGGTATCCGGGCCCATGAGTTTTATCCGGCCGGGGAGAAGGATACGGTGAACCGGATTTCCTGTCGGTGGGAACAGACCATGAAGGACCCCTTTGAGTGGAATCTCCAGATGCGGCCCATTATGGAGGATGGCACGGATGCCAGGAAGTTTCTCTGGTGGAAGCTGGACTACAAGAGCGTGGGCCTGCTGGAAGGAAAAAAGGAGCAGGACACTATGACGCTGGCAGTGCCGCCGGAGGAAATCCTGCTGCTGAAGGAGAGCTGAAGCGTAAGACTCACGGGCGGTGCTTACTATCAGGAGGTGAGAAGGATGGAAGAGATGAAGACTTGGTCTGTATGCCCGGTCTGCAGAAAGCGGATCCCGGCAGAGCGGGTGATGGAGGACGGGGCGGTTCATCTGGTGAAAATCTGCCCGGAGCACGGAAGATTTTCCTCCATCGTCTGGCGGGGACTTATGGATTATGCGGCCTGGAGAGGTGAGATTCCGCTTCTCTCTGAGGAAAAGTGCAGACGGTGCGTCTCCTGCACGGGACTCTGCGCAGATCATCTGCGGAACACCTGCTGTGTTCTTCTGGAGGTGACAAAACGCTGCAATATGCACTGCAGCTTCTGCTTTGCCGAGGCGGATTCCCCGGAAAGCAGAAGAAGAGACCTGAATACAGAGCAGCTGAAGGCGCGAATCTTCGACCTGACGATTCCGGGAAAGACCCTGCTGCAGCTTTCCGGAGGCGAGCCCACGGTCAGAGAGGACCTGCCGGAGCTCATATCCTTTGCGGTGCAGTGCGGCTGCCGCTATGTACAGCTGAATACCAACGGGATCCGCCTGGCAGGAGACCCTTCCTATGCGAAAAGCCTTGCGGAAGCCGGACTTTCTTTCGTCTTTCTCCAGTTTGACGGACTGGATGACAAGATATATCGAAAGCTCCGGGGGCGGGATCTTCTGGAGATAAAGCTTTCGGCCATTGAAAACTGCAAAAAGGCTGGTCTCGGCGTCACCCTGGTGCCGGTGATTGTACCGGGGGTAAATGAAGATGCCATCGGAGAGATTATCCGGTTCGGTGCAGCCCATTCCCCCGCCGTCCGGGGAGTCCATTTCCAGCCGGTCAGCTATTTCGGAAGAGCGCCCCACGGTCCGGAGGACCGGGACCGGTTTACGCTGGACGAGCTTCTCTTCGCCATCTATGCACAGTCGGAGGGACTGGTGAAGCCGGGAATGCTGGGGCCATCCTGCTGCGATCACCCCATGTGCGGCCTCCACGGAGATTTTATCGTCATGCCGGATAAGAGCCTGTATCCCCTGACCCATTGGACGGGGGTCCAGAGACGGCAGCAGGATGAGACACCGGAGAAGAAAGGGCAGGACCGGACGGCAGAAAGAGGGCCTGCGCTCCCGGAAAAGGATCCGGCGGAGCAGAACCGGGAGTTCATCGGGCGCCGGTGGAAGCGTCCGGACGAGGAGACCCCGGCGGGAAATGGCGCTGCACCGGAGGAGTCTTCTGCAGAAGAGAGAAAAGCCCTGGATATGACAGATATGGACACCTTTCTTGCCCGGGCAAAAAGCCATGGGTTTACCATCACCTCCATGAATTTCCAGGATGCCTGGAATCTGGACCTGGAGCGGCTTGTAAGGTGCAGTCTCCATGTATACCGGGATGGAAGACTGGTGCCATTCTGTGCAAATTATTTATAATGACAGCAGGAGGGAGCAGGCATCGGGGGCTGCCTTCCCGGAGATGACTTACAGGAGGAAAATATTATGAGCAGATACGTGGTAGTCGGCGGATTCCTGGGCGCAGGAAAGACGACAACGCTTATGGCGATTTCATCTTATCTGGAGCAGAAGGGAAAAAAGGCGGCCATGCTGGTCAATGACCTGGGCGCCAAAAACCTGGTGGACGGAAGCTTTACCGGAACCTCCGGCTTTGTCACCGAGGAGATCACCGGCGGGTGCATCTGCTACCAGACAGAAAACCTGGTGGATAAGCTCCGCAGATTCCGTGACGTGCATCAGGCAGACCTGATTCTGTCGGACATTCCGGGCTGCGGCATCGGCGGTCTGGACCATGTCTATCATAAGCTCTCGGAAGAATATCCGGGGGAAGTGGTGCTGGCGCCGTTTACGGCGGTGGCGGACCCGGAGCGGCTCAGAGTCATCATGCCGGAGCAGGCGGATCTTCATCTGCCGAAGGAGATGGAATATCTCTTCGACGCCCAGCTCAGGGAGGCGGAGGTTATCGTCCTGAATAAAACCGATCTCCTGACCGGAGAAGAGACCGGTCGGATCATGGATTTTCTTCGGGAAAACTACAGCGCAGCGAAGGTATTTGCCATATCGGCAAGGGAAGGCACGGGAATCCCGGAGCTTGCGGAATACCTGATGGAGACAGAATCCCGGGTGCCGGTCAGGGAGATCGGGTACGGCGGGCCGGAATTCCTGGCGGCGGAGGAGAAGATGAGCTGGTACAACCGCCAGTGCTATCTGACGTCGGAGGAAGAATTTGACGGGAACCAGTTCCTGGAATCCTTCTTTGACGCGGTCCGGGGAAGCCTTACTGCCATCGGCAGAAATGTTCCCCACCTGAAGGCCATGGGTGAAACCGCGGAGGGGGATATGGCAAAGCTTTCCCTTCTCGGGGTGGATTATCCCGTCCAGTTTGACCGAAGGCTTAAGGACCCCTGCCTAAGACTGCGGGTCATCGTGAATGCCA
>DMCD01000291.1:0-308 GCA_003445895.1 Lachnoclostridium sp.
GCGCTCTACGAAACCGACACACTTACCAATGTAAACAACAGCTTTAACAACCTGGTCTATCAGATGCGCAAGCAGATGATCGCGGCAGGCCTTCCGGATGAAGATTACATCGTCCGCAGGAGAGGAATCTACATTCCCGACAGAGCGGTACCGCTGAAGGTGGATGTGCAGGAATTCCGTGATTACATGGACGAGGGCGACCGGGCCGCCGGGGATGAAGGCCGCGTAAAGGCCTACAAGGCAGCCGCGGAGATCTATACCGGCGAGCTTCTGCCGGATATGCCGGTGACGCCGTGGATCGTGGAAGA
>DMCD01000291.1:451-4749 GCA_003445895.1 Lachnoclostridium sp.
GAGCTCCTTAAGCTGTACCGCAGAGCTTCCGCTATATATCAGGACAACGACTGGAAAGCCGGTGAGATCGAGTGTCTGGCCGAGCTCGGACGCTATCAGGAGGCAGCGGCTCTCTATAAGACAGCCGTTCGTTACTGCAGAGAGTCCCTGGGCATCACACCGCCGCCCCATCTGCAGGAGGCATTCCGCACACTGCAGGAGAAGGCAGGCGCAGCGGCAGCAGACGAAGCAGAAGAGGGCAATGTTTCCGGCGGCGCTTACTATTGCAGCTATGACAGCTTTATCGACGTTTACCGCGTCCTCAGCCGCAATTTCTACCGCATCGGAAGAAATGTTATGCTCATGACCTGCACCATCTCCGAACCGGAAGGCGTAAAGAGAAAGAAAGCAGAGAAGAAGGCCATCACCGATGCCATGCGCATTGCGCTGCAGCGCTCGGTACGCGACGGCGACGCCTACACAAACTGCGGCGAGAATCAGTTCCTCGTTCTGCTGGCCGGTATGAACCGGGACAGCTGTGAGAATCTCTATACACATATTATGCGCTCCTTCAAGGAGATTGCCGGTCCGGATATCGAGTTTGAATGCGTATACGGTCCCGCAGAGGAGCGGATGCCGGAGTATGAGGCCAGGAAAAAGAAATAATATTAAAGAAATAATAATTAAGAAGTAAAGGCAGTAAAGACAGCAATGAAAGACGGCAGAACACTGATACTGGCTTCCGCCTCACCGCGCCGCAGAGAGCTTCTGGGGCAGATGGGGCTGGAGTTTGAGGTTGTCCCCTCCGGGGCGGATGAACATGTGACAGAGACGGATCCGGAACGGAAGGTGGAACTTCTGGCAGAACGGAAAGCGGAAGAGGTTTTCGAGCGGATTCGAAAAGAAAAACCGGAGCTTCATCCGGTGGTGATAGGGTCCGATACGCTGGTGGCCATCGAGGGAAAGATACTCGGAAAACCGGAAGACAGGGACGAGGCCATCGGAATGATAAACCTCCTGCAGGGCAGACATCACCAGGTGTCCACCGGGGTCAGCATTTTCTGGGAGGAAGACGGGCAGGTATGCCATGACACCTTCTGCAGCACGACCCACGTGGAGGTCTATCCCATGACGGGAGAAGACATCGAGGCCTATGTGGATACGGGTGAGCCCTACGATAAGGCGGGCGGCTATGGAATCCAGGGCCGGTTCTGTGTGTGGGTGAAGGGAATCTGCGGGGATTACGACACGGTTGTAGGTCTTCCCGCCGCAGCGCTGTATCAGAGAATGCGGAAGCTGGGACTGCTGTAAAAAAGAAATACAAAAAAAGATATACAACAGATGAAGAGGGCGCATGAGACGGAATCCGTTTCGTGCGCCCTCTTTGCGGTATTTTCTTGTGCTGTCTTTTGCGTTCTTCTCATACACCCTTTGGAAAGAGGGTTATTCTTTCGTGACTCTCTGCAGAATGGGGTCCAGGATCTCGGTCCATTCCGTATAGTTGTCCTTCTCCTCCAGATGGGTCAGGGCCTGCCAGTTGATGCCGCCGGGCGTGGCCTCTCTTGCCAGTTCCTCCAGAGGACCCGGGAAGACGGCTGCATTTTTCGACAGAGCGCCGTAGAAGCCGGTGACATACCGGCGGGCGCTGGGCTCGTCGAGCCCATTGGCCACACACCAGTCGGTGAGCTTGCTTATAAGCATGTAGTAGGGGCTCATCATGCCGCTCATGGCGCGCAGGATGGCCATCTGCTTCGCTGTTTCCACAGGCACGGGCTCGCTGACATGACTCATGAGCTCGCAGACCTCCGGGATGGCCGGATAGATGACAGCGGGACCGAAGCGGTTGGCAGCGAAGGTGAGGGGCACTACGTCTGCCAGGATTTCACGGTCGCCGATGATCTCTCTGGCCCGTACGGTACTGAGGGTCATGACGAGGTTGATGAACTTCTTCTCTTTCGGGAAGGTGAGTTCAGAGAGAATTCCCTCTGCAGCCTCCGGAAGAAGGGCGGCAAAGATCCAGTCAGCGTTGTCGATGACGGCCTGATTGTCCGCTGCTACAGTGACGATCTCCGGATACGCTGCGTGAAGGGCCGCGGATTTGGCCTTCGAGCGGGGGGAAACCCAGATGTGCAGGTCAGGGATGCCGGCTTTGCAGAAGCCGTTGACCAGGGCCGATGAGATAATTCCGGTTCCGATAAAACCAAGTTTCATAGTGATACCTCCTTGCCCTGATTATAACACAGCGCAAAAAAGGCAGGGAAGTATCCGGCGAACAGGAAATATGGATAATTCTGTATCATGTCATCGGAAAGAAAAATAGATTGGAAGCCTGCGGATACATGAGCGAAGCCCGTGTGAATGAACACACGGGCTTCCTGATGGGGGTATTTGAAAACCGAAACGGTCAAATCTGCAGAAATAAATCTCTTTCTGTTATCACGATACCACGAATCAGTTTTTTTGAAAAACAGTAGTTTTTGGATACCATGACAAGCAGAATCTTGTTGTAATCCGTTGTAACCTGTCGGAATTACGGTATAATACAATCATCCGGAGTACATCATCGAATCGCGGCAGTTTTTCCGGACAGTGATTAATAAGAACGGGAGAAGGAACCATGACGACGAACCAGCAGATGTTTCTCTATGCAGTGGAGGAGATGAACTTTACGAGAGCCGCGGAGCGGGCTTTTGTGACGCAGCAGTGCCTGAGTGACCATATCCGGCGGCTGGAAAAGAATTATAATGTAAAGCTGTTTGATCGCACGCCGAAGCTGAAGCTGACCAAGGCGGGCGAGATTCTGTATGCGTCGCTGATGGAGATCCAGAAGATTGAAAACCACGTGGAGCAGACCATTTCGGAGAGCTCCAAGGATGTGTCAGGCAACATTATCTTCGGCATTCACGTGGAGCGGACCCATCTGATTTTCCCGACGCTGTTTTCCGCATATCATAAAGAATATCCCAATGTCAAGGTGTCGCTGATTTCCGACCAGACGCCGCGTCTGATGAACCTTCTGGAGAACGGACAGCTGGACATGATGCTGGGTCTGGACATTCCGCCCCAGGAAGGATATGCGAAGGAACAGGTTCTCGAGGAGCCGGCCTTCCTGTTTGCCACGGAGAAGTTCCTGCGCCGCTATATTCCGGAGTGGAAGAGCGGCCAGACCTGGATTGCGCCTGAAGACTTAAGCCGCATTCCCCTGTCCTGTACCTCCTATACCTGCGCTCTCACCCGGCATATGGGGCAGTTTCTGACGGAACACAACGTGGTGGTTCATTATATCTGTGAGATCGGCGACTATCTGACGCAGCTGATGCTGTGCCGCCGGCATGAGGTGGGATTCTTCTGTCCGGAGAGCTTCCTCATCGAGGAAGACTTTATCGAGAGCCAGAAGGGACCGGCGGAAGAGCGGGTGCGCGCGCTGAAGGTCCAGGATATGAGCAGCCGGATCCGTGTGGAGATGGTTTACAGCTCCCATCATTATCTGCCGGGCTATGCCATCGCCTTCAAAGATATGCTGAAGGAGCAGTATCAGACGAGAGTGGATGAAATCCGGCGCAGATATGAGGAGATCGTCTCCGAGGATGCCTGAGAGTCCCCGAAGGGAAATGATTCGTGCAGAAGATACATAACATTATATGATTTTATTTATAAGTGTTATATAGTTGCATTTATAATTTCACAAAGATCTGCGCCGCCGCTTTGTCGGTTTTCAGCACAGGTCACAAGAACAGCTTCTGAACCATAGTTCAATATTTGTGGAAAATTCGCCAAACAGCGGATTTTCCACTTTTCTTTTTGTGCAGATCTGACAAAAGAAAGTCGCTTTGGCACTTCAGCACGCCGAAGTAATGGCGATTGACAACGGAAAAAAATTGGAATATACTTCGTTCATACCCAAGGGGAATTAACATGAATACAGGTTATGGGGCCTGAAAAACAAATGAGGAGGAAAAGGATATGTCGTATGTTGATGAAGTGTATGGAAAGATTGTGAATGATAACCCGGAGCAGAAGGAATTCCACCAGGCCGTCAAGGAATGGCTTGAGTCCGTCCGTGTCGTCGTCGAGGCGGATGAGAACAAGTACAAAAAGGATGCTCTTCTTGAGAGAATGATTATCCCGGATCGTCAGATCTGCTTCCGCGTCAACTGGATGGATGACCAGGGCAATATCCAGACCAACAACGGATGGCGTATCCAGAACAATAACGCGATTGGACCCTACAAGGGCGGTCTTCGTTTCCACCCGACCGTAACCCAGGGCATGATCAAGTTCCTCGGATTTGAGATGGTATATAAGAACGCGCTGACCGG
>DMCD01000256.1 GCA_003445895.1 Lachnoclostridium sp.
CGCGGATCGGTTGACTTTGACTTTCCGGAAAGTAAAATAGAATTGGATGACTGTGGCCGTCCCGTAAGCATTTACCCGAGAATGCGGGGCGAGGGCGAGCGAATCATCGAAGATTTCATGCTGGCCGCCAATGAGACGGTGGCCGAGGAGTACTTCTGGCGGCAGTCGCCGTTTCTGTACCGCGTCCACGATGACCCGGATTCGGAGAAGATGAAGAGTCTGGCCGCGTTTCTCGGAAACTTCGGATTCGTGCTTCACATCCGCCAGGGAAAGGTGTACCCGAAGGAGCTCCAGCAGATTCTGGAGAAGGCCGGGGGAAAGCCGTCGGAAGCCCTGGTAAAGCGGATTGTGCTCCGCTCCATGCAGCAGGCGAAGTACTCGCCGGAAAACCGGGGGCATTTCGGTCTGGCTGCAGAATATTACACCCATTTTACCTCACCGATTAGACGTTATCCGGATCTGCAGATACACCGTATCATCAAGGAAAACATTGCCGGCGGCATGAACGGCAGGAGAGTGTCCCACTTCGAGCGGATTCTCCCGGAGGTGGCGGTAAAGACCTCGGCGCTGGAGCGAAGGGCCGAGGATGCCGAGCGGGAGGTGGAGAAGCTCAAGAAGGTGGAGTATATGGAAAAATATGTCGGCGAAGAGTTCGACGGCACCATTTCCTCCGTCACCTCCTGGGGCTTTTATGTGGAACTGCCGAATACGGTGGAGGGGCTTGTCCACGTGAACGAGCTCTATGATGATTATTATGTCTTCGACGAGGCGCGCTGCGAACTCATCGGAAGGATGACCGGGCGGGTATACCGCATCGGACAGCCCTGCCGTGTGGTTGTGACAGGATGCGACCGGTTCATGAAGACAGTCGACTTCATTCCCGCAGAGCGGGCCTGGGACGGGCTGGAAAGCTATTAATGCCGGGGAATGGAACATGCGCGCAGGGGAAACTCTGCGCGGCCGGGAGGAATGAACCATGGCAAAGGAAAGCGTCAAGCTGATTGCAAACAACAAGAAAGCGTACCACGATTACTTTATCGATGAAAAATACGAGACGGGGATTGAGCTCTTCGGGACGGAAGTCAAGTCCATCCGGATGGGGCACTGCAGCGTCAAGGAAGCATTTGTCCGCATTGTGGACGGGGAAATGTTTATCTACGGGATGCACATCAGTCCCTATGAAAAAGGCAATATCTTCAACAAGGACCCGCTGCGGGACCGGAAGCTTCTGATGCACAAGAAGGAGATCAACCGGCTCCTCGGGAAAATCAAGGAAAAGGGATTCACCCTGGTCCCCCTTCAGGTATATTTCAAAGGAAGTCTCGTCAAGGTGGAGATCGGCCTTGCACGGGGCAAAAAGCTCTATGACAAGCGGGAGGACATCGCGAAAAAGGATGCCCGCCGTGAGATGGAGCGGGAATTCAAGTCAAAGAATTACTGATTCCGGCGGATTGCATCTGAGGTTACCAATCTATGAGCATATTTTATCGAAAGCTGGATGAGAACCAGTATTTTGTCCGGAAGACATTCCGGCGGTTCTTTTGGCCGGCTGTGTTCAGCAGCGTATGGCTTGCCATAGCTGGAGTCGTGGACAGCGTTTTCGTGGGCCATGCAATCGGGGCCGCAGGTCTGAGTGCTATCAGTCTCGGCATGCCGGTCTATCTGTTTTACAATATTCTGAGCTACGGGTTTTCCATCGGCGGGTCAATTCATTTTGCGGCCCGGCTGGCGGAGGGGCGTGAACGGGAAGGAAACCGGATTTTCATTACCGTCACCTGCTTCCTGATGACAGTCTATATTGCGACGGCTCTTTTGGGGATTCTGTTTCTGCCGCAGCTCATGGTAGTGCTGGGAGCGGATCCGGCGGATACCCTTACCGCGTCCTACATCCGGATGCAGCTGCTCTGCGTGCCGATCCTGTACCTGCAGGGCCCCATGTACTTTTTCGTGAATGCGGACAATGACCCGAAAACGGCGGCATTTGCCATGTCACTGTCGGGGATGCTGGATGCCCTGTTCAGCTACGTGTTCATCATCTCCATGGGAATGGGCGTGATCGGGTCCGTCTGTTCAACGCTGGTGGGCGCGGCGGTGATGCTGTCCATCACGGGAAGCCACTTCCTGGCGGGACGCGGGGTTCTCCGGTTCCGGCCGGAAAAGATGGACTGGTCCTGCCTGCCGGCAGCGGCCAGAACCGGTTTCTCCACGGCACTCCAATATCTGTATCAGTTTGTTACCATGATTGCGGTGAACCACCTTCTGATGCACCTGGGAGGAGTCACGGCGGTGGCCGCTTTTGATGTGGTTTATAACATTTCCCTCCTCTGTGCATCCATCCCGGAGGGGACGGCGGTTGCCACCGAACCGATGCTTGCGAGCTATCGGAGCGAGCGGAATCTCGGAAACATCCGCATTACCCAGAGACTTGCCCTGCAGTGGTCATGTGTACTGGCCTGTATCGGCATGCTGGTGCTTCTGTCCGGTTCCGGGGAACTCAGCAGAATATTCGGCATGGACAGCGGAATGGCGTTCCGGTATACGTCAAACGGTATCCGGATCTATGCGCTGAGTGTTCTTCCGGCAATGCTGAACATGCTGTTCTGCGGATATTATCAGTCCATCCAGCGGGAGTGGCTGGCCTACCTCATCACGGTTCTCCGGAACTTCCTGTTCTATCTCATTGCAATGGCATTCTGCGTGCAGGGCGGTCTGGAAGGCTTCTGGTACGTATTTGTTCTGACCGAATGCATGACGCTTCTGGTCTGGATTCCGCTGGCTGTGCGGCGGGGAGGATTTCTGCAGCTTCGGGATATCGATGTAAGCAGGGCGAAAAGCGTCGCAATCGACAGTACGAGCCGCGATATATCCGAGATGACCCAGATTCTTCAGAGGTTCTGCAAAGAGAAAGGCGGCAGTGAGAAAGAGGCCATGTACATCGGGCTGACCGTCGAGGAGATCTGCCTGGCGGTTACGGAACACTTTGCCGGGCTGTTTGGCGATATCCGCATCCAGATGACCCTGGTGATGGATTCCGCAGAGACCACCCTGTATATCCGGGACAATGCTCTCGAATTCAATCCCATGGCGGAAAATACCGACCGCATCTCCCTGGAGGAGGGCAGGCATCTCGACCTTGTGGGACTGCGCATCGTCCAGAAAAACGCAAAAGAATTCTATTACCGCCGGTATTCCGGATTTAACACTCTTGTGATACGACTGTGAGGACAGCATAATGGAAAATGATAAGAGAATACGGTTCTCTCTGAGCAAGAAAATCGCCGTGCTGGTGCCGGGCATTGTTCTGATTGTGAGTATGGTACTGCTTACGCTTACCTACTCCCATTACCGGAATCAGATGTTTCTGCACTATGAAGAATTCGGCATGAATATCGCGTCCCTTGCCGCCGCCCAGCTGGATCCGGACCGGATTGACATGTGGCTTTCGACCGGCGAGAAGGACGAAGCCTATGAAGCGTCCTTTGAGCAGCTGTGCAAAATCCAGCAGCACGGCGGCATCATGTACCTGTATGTCGTGAAGCCGGAGGAAGAGGAAGTCTGGTATGTGATGGATACCGACCCTTCGGAGGGCGCGATTCCCCTTGGATATCACGAACCCTACTATGAAGGGGCATTTGCCGACAATGCACAGAAGATGGTAAGAGGGGAAGCAGTGGGTCCCCTGGTCAGCAATGAGGAATTCGGCTGGCTCATGAGCGTCTACTATCCCCTCCGGACATCCGCCGGAGAACCGGCCGGCTATGTGGGCGTGGATATCCAGATGAACAACGTCATGCGGGATCTGTCCGGCTTTGTGCGTCAGCTCGTGGTTCTCATGGTTGTGATTGCATGCATTATCTCCGCGATTGTGATCGAAGGAACCTCCAGGACACTGGCAACACCGATCCGGAAGCTGGCCGATTCGGCGGCCCAGCTGGTGGAGACGGAACGGAAGGGTTCCATCATGGAAAGCTCGATTTTCTCCCAGATGGAGATAAAGTCCCAGGATGAGGTGGGCGTTCTCTACCAGTCGCTCAGGCAGATGGAGCAGGATATGAATGCCTACGTCCGGGAGCTTCTGCAGGTGACCGCGGAGAAGGAGAGAATCGGCGCGGAGCTGAATGTCGCCACCCAGATTCAGGCAGATATGCTGCCGAATATTTTCCCCCCCTTCCCGGAACGGAGAGAGTTCCAGATTTATGCCACCATGAACCCGGCCAAGGAAGTGGGCGGCGATTTCTACGACTTCTTCCTGGTGGATGATTCCCATCTGGCCATGGTCATGGCGGATGTATCCGGAAAGGGCGTACCTGCGGCGCTGTTCATGGTCATTACCAAGGTTCTGATCAAGAACCGGGCGCTGATGGGAGACTCGCCGGCGGAGATTCTCTACAACGTCAACAATCAGCTCTGTGACGGCAATGAAGCGGATCTGTTCGTCACGGTATGGATCGGCATCCTGAACCTGAATACCGGAGAGGGCGTTGCGGCCAACGCCGGCCATGAGCACCCGGTGGTCTGCCGGAAGAACGGTCTCTATGAGCTGGTGCAGTACAAGCACTCCCCGGCCGTTGCGGTTATGGAGGACATGAAGTTTAAAGAGCATGCATTCCGGCTCCATCCGGGCGATCGGCTCTTTGTGTACACGGACGGCGTGCCGGAGGCCACGGATGCGGACAATAAGATGTTCGGCACCGATCGGATGCTGGAGGCCCTGAATGAGAACCCGCTGTCAGAGCCGGAAGAGCTTCTTCCGCGGGTTAAGACAGCCATAGATGCCTTTGTGGGCGATGCGCCGCAGTTTGATGATATTACCATGCTGGGATTTCATTATCAAGACAATGTGACCGCAGGCGATGCGAAGGAGCTGACCCTGGAGGCATCGGTGGAGAACCTGAACCGGGTTCTCGACTTCCTGGAGGGCCCGATGGACAGCGTCGAATGCCCGCTGAGCGTCCAGACCCAGCTCAATATCGCGGTGGAAGAGATCTTCGTCAACATTGCGCATTACGCTTATACGCCGGGCAAAGGCGACGCCACCGTCCGCGTGGAGACAGATAAGAAAAACCGAAGCATCAGCGTCACCTTCACGGACCGGGGCATCCCCTACAATCCGCTGGAAAAAGCGGACCCGGACACCACGCTGTCCGCGGAGGAGCGCCAGATCGGCGGACTCGGCATCTTCATGGTAAAGAAGAGCATGGATGCCATGGAATACCGAAGAGAGGACGGCATGAATATCCTGACCATCCGGAAGAACTGCTGAGAAAGACACTCCGGTGCGGGGCGCTCTGCGGCACCCTTATCCGCCGGTATCACGGAAAGTACGGTCTGAAAACCATAAAGGATCTGGTAAGCGATATCCGCGGCAGAAGGGATTGACTTCGCCGTACGGCGTAGTTTATACTGAATATTGGAAAATTTAGGAGTACGGCTCATTTTTGGCGATCTTGCCAGGAATTGAGCCGTACGGCTTTATCTTGATGCGCACGAATATCTTTAAGTGTATCATACAGGGAGGGAGTCTCCGATGATTGTTGCCGATGCGGTTTCTTTTGGAAAGGCATTGCGGGCGCGGCGGAAAAAGCTGGGATATACCCAGAGCTATGTGGCCGAGGTGAGCTGCATGAGCGTCAGCTTCATATCGGATCTGGAGCGGGGGAAAGCCACGGCGGAACTGGGAAAAGCCCTGTTTCTGGCCGGCCTTCTCGGCCTGGATCTGGAACTGAAGGAGAGGTAGCGGGATGAGAACACTGAAGGTCCGGATTGAGCGGGGCGGAAGGATGATTCCGGTGGGAATCATCACAGAAAAGAATCCGATGGAGGCAGAGTTTTCCTACCTTCCGGAATATCTGGAGCGGGCGGACAGCGTGCCCATCTCCCTGAGCCTGCCGCTGCAGACGGAAGCATTTTCCAGCGGACAGACAAGAAACTTCTTTGACGGAATGCTGCCGGAAGGATTTACCAGACGGTCGGTGGCCCAGTGGGTGAGGGCGGATGAGGATGACTATCTGTCGATCCTGGACTCTCTGGGACGGGAGTGCCTGGGAACCATCCAGATCGTGGAGGAGTCCGCGGTACCGCCGGAACCGGAATACCGGAAGCTTTCCATGGAGGAGATCCGGGCGCTGGCCGCGGAGGGCGCATCCCGGTCTGCGGAAATCCTGAAGCAGACCCATCTCTCTCTGACCGGGGCAACGGGGAAGGTGGGCCTCTATTACCGAAAAGAAGAGGATGCCTGGTACTTCCCCGCGGGGACGGCGCCGAGCACCCACATCGTGAAGCAGAGCCATGTGCGGCTGAAAAACATCGTGCTGAATGAACAGCTGGCCCTGCGCACGGCGGCAAATGCGGGACTCGATGTGCCGGAAAGCTTCATCATCGATGCCGGGGGCGGGGAGGACAAGGATGTCCTGTTCGCTACCAGGAGATATGACCGCATTTTCGGGGAAATGCCCCGGTATGCGAATTCCATGCCCATGCCCATGCGTCTTCACCAGGAGGACTTCGCCCAGGCCCTGGGAATCCGGGCCATCAATAAGTATGAACAGCCGGGGGAGAACTATCTTTTCCGCATGTTTGA
>DMCD01000250.1:0-448 GCA_003445895.1 Lachnoclostridium sp.
AGCTGGATACGGAGATTATCGTGGGAGACCTCATCGATACCATCGAGTTTGATTATCCGGCCTTCCACCTGTCCATGGACTGCTTCTGGGCAAGGATTAAGAAGGGAAGTCTCACCCTGAAGGAGGCGGAGGCCGCGAAGTGGCTTACGGCAGAGACAATCGACAGCGTGGACTGGCTTCCGGCGGATCGGGGGCTTCTGGAGAAGATTAAGGAAGAGCTGAGATAGACTGGGCCCGCCTGCGGGACCCGCGCGGGGGCCTGCGGGTGGGGCCTGGGCGATAGAAATGGATGATTATGACGGAGGATTTGCCGATGGACAACAGGGAACGCCGCGACAGGGAGATGGCTTATATCGCAGATGCTGCGGTTAATGAGGAGATGCGCCGGTGCAGAAAGATTCTGCAGAAGCTGAATTTCATGGACCGGAGCGACTTTGAGGGAGTCGCC
>DMCD01000250.1:619-1518 GCA_003445895.1 Lachnoclostridium sp.
AATTATAACTGTACGATTATCGATGTGGCTCCGGTTACCATAGGGGACTACTGCCAGATGGCGCCGAATGTGGCCATCTATACCGCGGGACATCCCATCTATCCTACGACCAGAAATTCTTCCTGGGAGTACGGGAAGGCCGTCACCATCGGCGATAATGTGTGGCTGGGCGGCAATACGGTCGTCTGCCCCGGGGTTCACATCGGGAGCAATACGGTCATCGGGGCCGGCAGCGTGGTGACGAAGGATATTCCGGACTGGGTCATCGCCGCAGGCAATCCCTGCCGGGTGATTCGGAAGATTACGGAAGAGGACCGGAAGAAGCTCTTCCACGAGGAGGAGATCGACGCGGAGGCCTGGGAGGATATCGTGGCCCGGGGCCTGGGGTGAATCGCGCGGTGCGCATCCTCACAGGCTGGTCTTGAATGAGACTGTGATACATCTCTGGTGGGGCTTCAACTGCCTGGTGGGATGTGCTTTCTGGGAATGTCCGTGGGGATACAGCTCTGGTGGCGGCGCAATTGCCTGGAGAGATGTGTTTTCTGGGAATGTCCATGGGGATACAGCCCTGGCGGCGGCGCAATTGCCTGGTGGGATGTGTTTTCTGGGGTATTTAAAATGGAATTCTGACGTTTACAGCTAAGGAACTGACCTGGCTGGGATGCTTAGCTGTAGATTTGCCATGACGGCCCGGAAAGGCAGGGAAAATGCCCGTAGGAGCAGATGAATTGTTTCACGGATACAGCCTGTACAGTATTGTGCAGGTGTTGTGAGATGTATGAGGGCGGATGCATTGTCCAGAGGACAGGGAAGATACATCTTTTTCTGAATGAGGAGAGAAAGCTGGGCTGAATCCTTCACCGGAAAGGGAGAGGGGAAGACTGAACCGGGCCGGAAGA
>DMCD01000250.1:1574-3010 GCA_003445895.1 Lachnoclostridium sp.
AAGATGGAGAAGGGCAGGCTGAACCGGGGCGCAAGATGGAGAAGGGCAGGGCGGTCCAGGCCGGAAGGTGGAGAATGGAAGGCTGAACCAGGCCGGAAGATGGAGAATGGAAGGGCGGTCCAGGCCGGAAGGTGGGGGTTACTGTCGCTGAGAGGGGATACATAGGAGGCGAGAGAGATGAACTATGATTACGATGTCCTGGTGATCGGCGCCGGCGCTGTGGGCTGTGCCATCGCCAGAGAGCTTACGCGGTACAAACTCCGGGTCGCCGTCGCGGAGCGGAACAATGACCTCTTCGGCGGAACCAGCGCCAGGAATTCCGCGGTGCTGCACGCCGGCTATAATAATAAGCCGGGAACGCTGATGGCGAAGCTCTGCGTGGAGGGAAACCGGGGCTTTGATAAGCTTGCCGAGGAGCTGGATGTGCCCTTTAAGCGCACGGGAAAGCTGGTTGTTGGATTCGATGAGGATGACAGGAAGCGTCTCCTGGGTCTTCTCGCCCAGGGGGAGGCCAACGGCGTGCCGGGGCTTTCCATGGTCGGGAAGGAGGAGATTAAGAAGCGTGCGCCCTACGTGGAAGGGGAGTTTGCCATGTTTTCCGCATCCACCGCGATTCTCAATCCCTTCTGCTATGTGTGGGGCCTGGCGGAGAATGCCGCAAAGAACGGGGCCAATTTCCTGTTTTCCCATGAGCTGCAGGGGCTTAAGCGCCTGGAGGACGGCTGGGAGGCGGACTTCGGCACAGAGCGGATTTCGGCCCGCATGGTTGTGAATTCGGCCGGCCTCTATGCGGACAAGGTGTCGGATATGCTTGGAAAGACGGGATATCATATCTATCCCTGCCGCGGGGAGTACTTTATCCTGGATAAGCGGGTGGGAGACCTTCTGCCGCTGCCGGCCTATCCGGTGCCCAATTTCCGCACCGGCGGCCTGGGCATTCATCTGACGCCCACCACGGACGGCAATGTGATGATCGGCCCCAGCACCGAGTATATCGACGACCGGGAGGATTATTCCGCCACCAGACCTACGCTGGAGATGCTGATTGCAGACGGCGGGCGCATCTTCCCGCACATTAAACGGGAGCACTATATCCGGAACTTTTCCGGCATCCGGCCGAAGCTGGCCGGTCCGGATAAGGGCGGGTACAATGACTTCGTCATCGAGCCCCTGTTCCACGCGGTGAATCTCGTGGGCATCGAGTCGCCGGGACTTACGGCTTCCATGCCCATCGCCCGGATGGTGGTTGATATGATCGGGGAGGTTCTTCCCCTTGCGGAGAATCCGGACTTTGACCCCATCTGGAAGAGACCCCGGGCCTTCCGGGACCTCAGTGAGGAGGAGAGGGCTCATCTTGTGGAGGAGAATCCGGATTACGGCGAGATCATCTGCCGCTGCGAGAATGTGACCAGGGCAGAGGTTCTGGCGGCGATTCA
>DMCD01000238.1 GCA_003445895.1 Lachnoclostridium sp.
CCGCAGCGCCGCATACGCCCGCAGCAGAATCCCCGGCAGCACCCGCGGCACCTGACCCGGCAGCGGCCTTCTCCTCGGAGGAATCTCCGCCCCGGTACTCTTTTCCGTCGGTCCGCTCAAGACCTCCCGCCACGAATTCTGTTGTCACTTCCCCGATGCCCTGGCGGAACTGGCGGACGCAGATATAATTGCCCTCCTCGTCGGAGGCCACAATCACCACATAATCCCGGCGGCTGTAGGAATAATAGGGCTCAAACACCGTTCCGTCGGGAAAGCGGTAGGCCGATCTCCGGAAGTCTATCCACTCATCCTGCACGATATGCTCTGTTTTAACCTCTTCCCAGATAAGGTCGTCTCTATTCATATTTCATCTCCCTTGTATTCAAGACACGCCTGCGTGTCTTGCGCGCCGCGTGATGGATGCCGCAGGCATCATCTGCCCTGCAGCACGCGTGCGCATAACTAACCTATTTTCCTCACATCCACAAATTCGTAGCCGGGATTTCGTCCCAGCGCATAGGTGACCGCGCCGCAGGTAACATTTGCCAGGAGCGCATCACACCTTACCACGCCCTCCAGCACGCAGATATAGTCCAGCGTCCGGCGGATCGGGTCCTTCTTCTCCTGCCCGTATATCTCAATCAGCAGCTTGTTGTGGTTCTCTTCTCTGGCGTAATCGACTCTCTCCTGGTCTACATAGAGGAGCCGGTCCTTCAGTTCGCTGTTCCGGAAGAGCTCCAGATAGGACTTGTCCTCCGTGGCCAGGAATACGTAGTCGAAGTGGTTTTCGCAGACATACTCCAGGGCCTTCTCCAGGGTTTCCTCCGCCGAGATTCCGTGGGGAACATACTTTGCCACGGAGGGCGCAAGGTAATCACTTCCCCGCACAACCACCGCGAGAATCCGTTTCTTTTCCTCCGGGAAAACATGGGCGAGTTTCCGGTCGATGTAGGACTGCACCTCATCGGTATACTGCAGCTCTTTCCCGTAGATAAGCTCCGCCCGCTGATTGGAGAACACGAACTCCGTCAGGTAGGGGTTCATGTTCAGGTTGGAATTCTGGTCCAGAATCACGTGCTGTGAATTATAGACCTCCTGCAGGCTGTAGGGTGATACCTGCTTAAAGAACATGCCCCAGACGTCTTCGCCGCTTGTCCCGGTAAACTGGTTCAGGTCGTTCGCAACGCCCAGGTCCACCACCGGGATGAAGTCCGGCCGTTTTTTATGAAGCATGCCGATGATGCCCATGACATTCGAAATCAGGGCCGTGATTCCATTTTCCTTGACAGGCTGCTTGATGAGGTAGAAGGTTTTGTCAGGATTCTCCGGTCCGTAGGAGAATTCCCGCTTCAGCCAGTACATGCTGGTCATGATCTCGATGCTGGAGACATGGCCTGTGAAGACGCCCTGTACATCCCAGCGGATCTCGGCGCTTCCCCGGAGTGTGCGGAGATTTTGAAGCTCCGGATGTGCTTCGAACAGCTCTTCCTCGCTTTCGGCAATCCGCAGTTTTTCGGACTCTTCAAAGAAGTACCGGGCATTTTTATCGGTAAATGCGACCACCGTCTCCGGGTTGTGCTTCTGTATCATCTTTGCCGTATGATAGCTGTATTCCTCCAGACGGTCATACAGAATCAACTGGTATCTGTCCACGTAGGAATAGTCGATTCCTTCCTCTTCTTCCCCGTAATTCCAGAAGTGGGAAAGCTTCATCTGCGCCCGGGGGCTGTCCGGATCCACGTTGACGGGGCGGTTCTTAACGTATCCGATGCAGAACAGCGGCTCTCCGTCACGCATAATCACTACCTTGTGATGGCGCATATCCCGGTTCAGTGCATAAAAATCTCTCACCTTCCGGAACACATCAGTATCAAATGTAAAGACTTTTCTTACCACCTTCGGCATCTCGTCTTTCGGATATATCAGAAGCATCGCTTCTCTCCTCCTCTGTTTCTTCTCTCTTATCTCAGCAGATTATATCATACTTTTGCAAAAAAGAACCGTACCGCCGTGCCGCTTGGCATGACAGTACGGTTCTTTGTCCTGTTACTGTGCTGCTTCCAGGACCATGTAGCCGCAGTCCGGGCAGACGGCGGCTTCTCCGCCGGCCACCGGAATCTTCCGGCTCAGGTCATGGGCCTTCTCCACCTGTTCCTCCGGATAGAGATATCCCTTGATTGGCAGGTTGTCGAAGGTGAGGTACTTATTCTCCCCGGTCTCGCGGAGCGTCTCGGACGCCTCCGCCCAGTCGGTCCACTCGGCTCCGTCAAAGCTTACATAGCTCTCACCCGGATTGATGATGCCCTTGCTGTAGCGCTTAAGGTCCCGATCCTCCTCCTCATGGAGACGGTTGAACTCCGCAACACCTTCCTCCCCGAGGCTGGCAGCATTTACCAGGGAGTACTTGGTTCCGTCATCGGTCTTCACCCGCATCAGGACGCTTAAGCCGATCCGGCTGCCCTTATCCAGCTTGTAGCCGTTCGGCAGATCCAGTCTGTGGCAGCCCGCAAACTCGAAGGTGTCCGTCGCCGTTCCGAGAAGCTTTCCTTCCGACGGAGTCTTGTCGTCCTCCTCCATCTGGTAAATGTATGCGGTCACGGATGTGTTCATGTCTCCGGTCATGACCGAGATGCTCTGGAGAACGGAATCTTCCTCTGTCTCGAAGACATTGGAGGCGTAAACCGGCGTCTCAAAGAGTGTGGAACTCACAATCTCCGCCGGCATGTAGTCGTATTCCAGGATGGTCTTGTGGTCCATCTTCTGGAGATCCTCAGAGAGGTCGTATACAAAGGACTCGCCTCCGGCCAGGCTCATGTCATAGTAGGAAAGCCAGAAATAGCCGTCCGTGCCCCATTCCGTGCCCCAGCTGTTCTTCACAATCCAGGCACCGTCTGCCGGCGGCTGATGGCCCTTCTGGAAGTTGGAAGCCGGGAAGGTGTCATCCCATCCCACCACGGTAACGGCGTGATTCGGCGTCACCGGCTCATAGGTGTAGTGGGCGAAAATGACCGGATCCTTTCCCGTAAAGCCGATATACTGGTGTTCTTCTTCCTCGTTCTCCTCATACTTCCACAGCTCCTCCAGCGGGTGTCCGAAGTAGTCGGAGAGAAGCAGGGTTGCCAGCTCGTCATGCTCCAGATCCTTCAGGTCGTAGAAGTCCTCATCCATCTTGTTGATATACAGGCGGAAACGGATCAGATCCTTCAGTTCATCGTC
>DMCD01000187.1 GCA_003445895.1 Lachnoclostridium sp.
TATATCATCATCAGCCTGACGGAGGAGGCCGACCCTGACCGGGACCCCGCCGGGCGTGACGCCGGAGGAAGCCTATGAAATATGCAGATAACCGGCATTCCATCGACTTTGTCTTTGTGCTGCTGGTGTTCGCCGCCTTCATGATGACCGCGACGCTCCTGGTATCCCTCGGAACGGGAGAATATAAGAACATCACGGCCTCCATGCAGCAGAATGACACGGTGCGCCTTCCATCGGCCTATCTGACCCAGAAGGTCCGGCAGTGCCGCACGGAGGATGCCGTTCATGTCACCGAGCTGGAGGGCACACCTGCCCTCACGCTCCGGCAGGAGATCGCCGGAAAGAATTACGTCACCTGGCTTTACACCCGGAAGGGCACCCTGCGGGAGCTGCTGGTACCGGAAGGAAATCAGGATTTTGAACCCGCCACGGGTACGCCCATCCTGCCCCTGACCGATCTCTCCTTTGAGGAACTTCGCCCCGGGGTAATCCTGGTGCAGCTGACCCCCGAGGACGGTCTTCGGGAATCCTTCATCGTGACGACATCCCCGCAGTAAATGAAAGGTCTTATCATGCCGAAACAAAGCAATCGCGGGAAGGGCTCCTCCCTGTTTCTCATCGAGCTCATCATATCGATCGCCTTCTTCTCACTGGCGGCGGTGGTCTGCCTCCAGCTTTTTTTCCATGCCCACAACATGAGCAGCCGCGCCGCAGACCTGACGGAGGCGGTCCGCCTCTCCCGGACAGCTGCGGAGTGCTTTCTGGCCTCCGACGGGGAGGAAGCGGAATTCCGCAGACTCCTTGCCCTCTGTGAGGAGGGAACGGAATCCGACGGCCGCTGTGTGCCGGAATATGTAATCGACGGCGACACCCTGCACATCACGGTAAAAAACAGCCGGGACAGCGCCGAGGTATATACGCTGGATGTAAAGAATTACCGGCAGAAGGGAGGGACTCCCGATGAGCCGCAGTAGACGCATCACCACCACAGGCGGTGGCTTTTCCCTGATTCTTCTCCTCTTTATCCTCCTGAGCCTTGTCTGCTTTGCCACCCTGTCCATCGCCAGCGCGCGGGCAGATGAAAAGCTGGCGGAAAAGTACCGGGACCAGAATGACAGTTATTACCATGCCCTGAATGAGGCCCATGCCTGGCTCGAGGACCTGGACCGGGATCTCGAAACCCTGTACAGGGACGGCGCCTCGGAGGAGGCCTACTTTGCCGCCGCCGGGGGAAGGGAGCTGACAAAGCGCTTCTCTGCCGGGGAAAACTTTGACCTGGTGCTTACCCTGGAGATTCTCCGGCCCCGGACGCCGGAAGGCCCCTTCTACCGCCTTACGGGCGAAAAAACAGAGAGTACCGTCACCTATAACTATGACAATACTCTCTCCGTCGTAAAGTAAATAACCGTTATTTGGGCCCGCAGGCACAGCCTGCGGGCCATCTTTTTCTCTGTTACCAGCTGTACTTCTTTTCGGTGCTTTCCTGCGCGCGGGCGGATCCTTTTTCGACCGCATCCGGATTCTCCGCATACTCCAGGGCCGTTTCCCTGGTGATAAGCCCTGCGGCCAGAGCCTCCGCCAGAGCCTCATCCATGGTGATCATGCCTTCCTTCCGGCTGGTCTGCATGGTATTGGCAATCTGGAAGATCTTATTGCCCCGGATGTTATTCCGGATGGCATCGGTGCTGTGCATGACCTCAAAGCAGGCTACCCGCCCGCTGCCGTCCGCCTTCGGCACCAGTCTCTGGGATACCACCGTTTCCAGCACCATGGAAAGCTGGGTCCTGAGCTGCTCCTTCTGCCCCTCCGGGAACACGTCGATGATACGGTTGATGGTGGCCGCCGCACTGTTGGTGTGCAGGGTAGAGAAAACCAGATGGCCCGTCTCCGCCGCGGTGAGGGCGGTAGAAATGGTTTCCAGATCCCGCATCTCCCCCACGAGGATCACATCCGGATCCTCCCGGAGCGCCGCCCGGAGCGCCGTCGCAAAGCTTCGGGAATCCAGGCCGATTTCCCTCTGGTCCACCAGGGACAGGTTGTGCCGGTAGAGGTACTCGATGGGGTCTTCCAGCGTCAGGATATGGCACCGCCGGTTGTTGTTGATCTTCTGAATCAGAGATGCCAGGGTCGTGGATTTTCCGCTTCCCGTAGGCCCGGTCACCAGAACCAGCCCGCTCTTTTTCTTATAGAGTTCAATAACACTTTCCGGGAGCCCCAGCTCCTCCGGTTCCGGCACCCGGGTGTTCATCATGCGGATGGCCGCAGCATAAGAACCGCGCTGGCTGTACACGTTCATTCGGAATCGCCCCAGCTCCGGCACGCCGAAGGCCAGGTCCACCTCTCCGTTCTTTTTCAGCGTCTGCAGCTGCTCTTCATTCATGACGCTTGTGAGCAGCCGCCTGGTATCATCGGGCATGAGCCTTGCCTGGTCCTCCATAGGCATCAGCTGGCTGTTCACGCGAATAACCGGCACCGTGGCCACGGAAATATGCACATCCGATGCGCGGCGCTCCCTGGCGGCCTTCAGAATATTCAGCAGCTGTTCATCTATCTGTGGCATGTCCTCTCCTTTACATTCTTCCCGACAGCCCTTCTCAGTCGCTGCAGACAGCGACAAAGGCTTCTCTCTGCTTCATCAGTTCCCTGTAAAGCTCCGCACACTCTGCTTCCCGTCCCGGCTGTCCTGCCCGGAGAATCTCCGTGATCTCCGACGCCGGCTTTGTCAGCGGGTCAAGGGCCAGATTGGCCAGCATTCCCTTTAAGCCGTGGGCCGCCTCAAAACCGGCTTTCATATCCCCGCTCTCCAGGGCTTTGCCCAGCGCCTCATAGTTGGCCGACTCCTGGGCCGCCATCTTCACCAGTCGGAGATAAAAAGCCTCATTGTTCATGCATCTGGACAAGCCTTCCTCCGTGTTTGCACCGAATTCCTTCAAAGCTGCTACTGTGAGCATTTTTTCCTCTCCTCCTTTTTGATAAACTTTTCAAATTCCTCCGCCGGAACCGGCTTCGAAAAATAATATCCCTGTACCATATCGCATCCGATCTCCCGCAGCTGCCGCAGATGCGCCGCTCTCTCCACGCCTTCCGCAATCACGGGAATCTGCAGGAATCTGGCGATATCCACCACCAGCTTCATCATCTGCAGGTTTTTCGCATTCGTCCGGAGATTCCGGATAAACCGCATATCCAGCTTCAGCGCATCCACCGGGAGCTCGGAGAGCATGTTAAGCGATGAATACCCGGACCCGAAATCATCCATTTCCACCCGGAATCCTGCTTCCCGGAGTTTTTCCACAACGCCGGTCAGCTGCCGGGAATCCTGGGTATAGGCAGATTCCGTGATCTCCAGCAGATAATCTCTGGGGGCGATTCCATTGTCCCGGACCAGCCCGAGAAGTCTCTCAACCATGTGGGGGTCGTAAATATCTATCCGGGAAACATTCACGGAAACCGGCAGGGTTATGCCGAATTTTTCTCTCCAGCGCCGCATCTGCTCCGCCGCCTCCTGCCACACATAGTGGTCCAGCTTCTGGATCAGGCCATTCTCCTCAAACAGGGGAATGAACGCGCCGGGGCTTACCATCCCGAATTCCGGATGCTTCCACCGGACCAGCGCCTCCGCACTCACAAGCTTCGGCCGCTCGCCCTGTATGGCGTACTTTGGCTGATACCATACCCGGAACTGGCGCTCCCTGAGGGCCTCCTCCACTCCGCCGATGAGGCGCTCCGCGAGAAGCTCCTTCTCATGCATCGCCCCGTCATAGACGGCGATGGACTGATTATAGTTATTCCGGATGGTATCTGCCGCCAGTTTTGCCCGGTCAAAGCGCCGCACCATCTCCACATTCCGGTCCGCCTTCGACCAGATACCCATGCGGAGGCGGATCTGAGTACTTCCCGAGAGCGCCTCCCCGAGGCCCTCATAAAGGCAGTTAAGGAATTCCTCCGGGTTCTCCAGATGTCTCACAAATACCAGGAACCGGTCCGCATCCCGCCGGCCGGAAAGCCCTTCCGACTCTCCCACGGCCTTCTGAATCCTCTCGCCGAGTCTTCGCAGAACCTCATCCCCGGCGCTTCGCCCATGCAGCTCATTCAGCAGATGGAAATGACAGATGTCCACCATAACGGCATCCATCTCCTCCTCCGGATGATTCTGCTCAAAGAGCTCCGCATACCGGAAGAAATATTCCTGGTTAAAAAGACCGGTCAGCGCATCCTTCTCCGTCGTCCGGATGAGGTAGGCGTCCTCCGCCAGCTCGATGGTCCGCCACACTCTGGTCCGGACCACCTCCGGGTCGCTGAAGGGCTTCGTGATGAAATCCGACGCTCCCATGCGCAGACTCTCGATCTCTGCCCCCTTCTCCGCGGTCAGAACAATCACGGGAAGGCGCAGGAGCTCCGGATCCGCGCGCAGCTCCCGCAGAAGGCTCCTGCCGTCCATGACCGGCATATGCAGGTCCAGCAGCACCGCCGACAGCCTAAGTCCCCACTGCCGGATGAGCGCCAGGCCCTCCGCACCATCGGCCGCCGTCAGGACCTCATAGTCCTGTTCCAGCATATTTCCCAGAATTGCACGGTCGATGACGCCGTCATCCACAATCAGAACCCGCCGTCTGCCGCGGGCTGTATGAAATCTTTCGTGATTCTGTATCATTGCCCTCAAGCCTCCGTCTATTCTATGAACGCAATTCCGTTTCTTCCGTTATTCTTCACCTGATACAGTGCCGTATCCGCATCCTTGTAGATATCTCCCGTCCCGTTTATGCGGTCGCCGAAGGCGACGCCGACGCTCAGGGTGACAGCGGGCACATTGCCCTCCGGAACGGACAGCTTCTCGCGGATGTTCTTTATCTTTCTCTCCACCACGGGCTTAAGGTCCCGTCCCGCATGGTACATGAATACGGCGAACTCATCGCCGCCGATGCGGCAGGGCATATCCTCCGTACGGAACTCCTTGACCAGCAGAGTGGCCACCCGCGTCAGCACCCGGTCTCCGATGTCATGGCCCCAGGTATCATTGACGCTCTTGAACTCATCCACGTCAATGAGAAGCAGGGTCTCGTCGCTTCCCTCGGTAAACTGCATCCGTTCGTTCTCAAAAGCCCCCCGGTTATACAGCCCTGTCAGGGGATCGTGGGTCGCCTCATAGGATAAAAGCTCGTGGTTTCGCCGGTTCTCCAGAAGCACCGTGTTGTAGGCCTCCGCCAGGAACTGAAGCTCATAGGCGCCCTCCATCGGCAGCTCCTTCTGGGCCTTGATGTCTTCCACAAACCGCCGCAGAGGGATCATCACATCGCGGATATTAAAGGCAACCAGCAGGGCAATCAGGATGATCATCGCTGCGGTGAGCACCGCCTGCCGCCGCAGAAGCCGGTCCAGCTCCTGTGAGCTCTCGATCTGCTTTCTCCGGGTCTCTTCCATCAGCGCATCCACGCAGCGGTCCACATTTTCCGTGATCTGCTGCTTCGCCTCATAGTACTCCCCGTCAAACACCATCTCCTGGGCCAGCGCCATCTGTTCTTCGGCACTCTTCGCCCGATCCTCCGCGGAAAGCTCCACCATCTGCAGGGCCCCCGGCAGTTCTTCTTCTCCGATTCCTCTGGCTTCCGCGCCGAGACGCATGGAATAGTGCTCTCTCTTGATCAGCTGATTCGACAGATCCAGCGCCTCGCTGAGGAACCGGTAGGCTTCCTTTCCTTCCAGATCCTGACCCATATGCTCCAGTGCATGATCTCTCCGCCGCGTCTCCTCCGTCTCCGTGAAGAAATCCCGGATATGCTGTATATCTCCCGTCACGACAAAGGCCCGCACCCGGTCCGTCAGATAGTCGGAACCTGCCTGCATGTCCGAGGCGTCCGTCCGGCACTCAATATATTCTTCCGTGGCCGCCAGCATGCGGTTGTGGCTTTTTACCGCGCCGTAAGCCGTCCAGAGGATAAACAGGCCGAGGGCAACAGCCAAAAGGGCTGCAATCTGATTCAGCATCCCTATGCGAAGACCATGTTTATCCCGCTTTCGTCTGTGCTCCTGATTCTGCATCCAAACCTCCTGCGTACCTGCTGGTCTGTGCTCCGTCCGGTTATCGTAATAAATATATTTAAGTATACCACACAACAAAAAAGGTTTCTGCACTTTCATGCAGAAACCTTTTGCGAGGCGACAACCAGATTTGAACTGGTGATCAGGGTGTTGCAGACCCACGCCTTACCACTTGGCTATGTCGCCATATTAAAGTGACCCCAACCAGATTCGAACTGGTGTTACCGCCGTGAAAGGGCGATGTCTT
>DMCD01000158.1 GCA_003445895.1 Lachnoclostridium sp.
TAAGTACACGAAAATCATGAAGGCGAATACAGACGCTGTACCTGACACCATAAAGTTAGTCGATATAAGGCAATATCAATTCAAGTAGGAAGGGAGAAAAGAGAACATGGCTGAATGGAGAGATGTGGCAATAGAGCGAATGAGGGCACTGTACGGTGAGAACAAAAAGATCACCGATGACAATTACGATAAGTCGCTGGCAGTTAAGTGCATCAACGGCACTTTTGTCGGCCAAAGATATGATAATGTCATTGCCTACCGGGGCATTCCCTTTGTCGGCGAACAGCCGGTCGGGGAGTATCGCTGGAAGGCGCCGGTGGACTTCTGTCATGATGACGGTGTATACGAGGCGTACTACTTCGGGAGAGTCCCCTATCAGAATGCGGATCTACGGCAGATCGGTTCCCTTTATCCTGCCGGTGAAGATTGTTTGCATCTGAATGTATGGAAGGCGGAGAACGAGGACGGGGAAAAGAAGCCGGTCATCGTATGGATCCACGGCGGCGCTTATGAAGTCGGCTCAACGGCCGAACCGCGTGAGGAAGGTACCGCTTACGTTCAGGAAAACCCCGATATTATCTTCGCGTCCATCGAGTACCGCCTCGGTGTTTACGGCTTTATCCGTCTGTCACATTTGCCGGACGGAGGGGATTATCCGGACGCGCAGAATCTGGGACTTATGGATCAGATGATGGCTTTAAAATGGATCCACGAGAACATTGGCTTCTTCGGCGGCGATCCCGAAAACGTAACGATCATTGGTGAATCCGCCGGAGCGGGCAGCGTATGTCTGCTTCCGCTGGTGGAGAACTCTCATAAGTATTTTCATCATGTCATTGCCCAGAGCGGTTCCGTAACCATGACGAGAACCACAGAACAGGCCGTTGCGTGCACGAATAAACTGATGGAAAGCATTGGATGCAAGACAGTTTCCGACCTGCAGAAGATGGATCCCGTGAAGCTGGTGGAGGCATCCGAAGTGATCGCGATGCGGATGTTTCCGGAAAAAGACGGAAAATATCTGCCCAAGGATCCGTGGGCCGCTTATGAAAATGGCGCGGCAAAGGACATCGATTTCCTTCAGGGCTGCAACAAGGACGAATTGGGCTATGTGGTGTCCGCTGCGGGCGTCGAAACCGCCCGCATGTTTGGCGCTGACGGTGCGGCGGGCAAAATAGCCGAGCTGACCGAGAAAGAGAAAGCTCTGGTGGAGAGCTATTGTAAAGATGAATCGATCCTGAAGCCGGATTACTCCGGAGAACTCCGCCTCGTTGAGCAGATTGCGTTTGCCGCTCCGATGATCCGGATGTCCGAAACCCAGACAAAAGGCGGCGGCAAGTCTTATACCTATTTCTTCACGCCGGAATCTTCCGTGCCGCTGATGCATTGTGCACATACTATGGAGATTGCCGTCATATTCAACCATCAGGAGGAGACGCTCATTTCGGGAAGAAGGTTCGATGAGACGTACGCGAAGACTCTGCGCAGGATGTGGATTCAGTTCGCCAAGACCGGCAATCCGTCCCTGACCGCGGACATATCTCCCGACGGCAAGGACCATGAGTGGCCGCTTTACGACCTGGAGAACAGGCAGGTGATGGTTCTGGATGAATTCAACATTCATCCGGAAAAGGAAGCCGAACTGAAAATTGTGGATTGGGACAGGACTATGTTCCTGACCAACTATTATTTTCTTTAATGACTTCAGGAAAAGCAATAAATATGAAGGCAGATCAGATGGACGCTGTACCTGACAGCATAAAGATATTTACTGGATCGGCAATAAACCGATCGGCGGCTGCATCGGATAAAAGAATATCGACATACTTTATCAGATAAATAACAAAGAGGCGCCTTGCGGCGAACGCCGGGCCACGGACGAGCAGGGCGCGATTTCATCTGCCATATTCGGACGTTGGTGCCTGTCCCCATAAATTCCGGTGCAGAGCAGAAAAAGTCAACAAAACGGAAGGCCCCGTCGGCACAGTTTTCTCTGTGCCGCGGGGCTTTTTTGCTGGTGGAAATGAAGAAGGATGGCAAAACTAAACGAAATAATGAGCCTCCTGGAGGAGATCAGCTCAGAGGGCGCGGGCTGCCTTGTAGATTTTGATGAAATCCTCCTCATAAAGGACGCGGGCGCTGCCCCGTTTGCCGCCGGAGGCGATGGCCGCATTGTGAGCCATGATATCGATCTGTTCATCTGTGGGGTCCACGCCCAGCTCGTGAAGGCTGGTGGGCATGCCGATGCTGCGGTAGAAGTCCTCCATGGCCTCGATGCCTCTGAGGGCGGTCTCCTCGTCGTTTGCGCCGGGCGCCACATCCATGACATTGACCGCGAACTGGACGAAGCGGTCCAGGCAGTTCTGATAGACATAGCGGGCCCAGGTTCCCCAGATGGCGGCCAGGCCGGCGCCATGGGTGACATCGAACATGCCGCCCAGCTCATGCTCGAGAATGTGGCTGGTGAAATCGCGCTCTTTGGCGCCGCAGCCGGTCAGGCCGTTGTGGGACAGGCTGCCGGCCCACATGACCTCAGCGCGGGCTTCGTAGTTGTCGGGCTCCGTGTGGATGATCTGCGTATATTTCTTGACGGTGCGCAGCAGGCCCTCTGCGATGCGGTCGGTCAGTTCCATGTTGCCGTTGTTGGTAAAATAGCGCTCCATGGTGTGC
>DMCD01000068.1 GCA_003445895.1 Lachnoclostridium sp.
CCGGCCAGCTGACCAGAAGGAAGATCCTGGAGAAGTAAGGGCGGTATACAGATGCTGCTTCCGAACGGCTTCCTCGCCATGAGCTTTCATCAGGAACATAAAATCGAAAATAACAGGAGTTCAAATCACAAACTCGTTTTACTCGAACAGTGTGATTTGAACTCCTGTTTCGTTTTCCGTTCTTTGGAAAGCTCTATGGCCCGTGCAGATTGTCAGTCAGCAGCGCCTGTATACTGTTTTGTAACGTATTCGGATGTAAAGGCGCGCATGGTGGAGAAGTAGCCCAGCTGCAGCTTTACGGTGTCCCCGACTTTATAGCTGTGTTCGCTGTCGGTGACGTCCAGCATCAGGTGGTCTGAGCTTGCCCCCAGCATGATGATTCCGGGATCGCAGGGCACTGTGGTCTCCGCATCGAAATCCTGTTTTCCCAGCGCACATACTGCCTTCATGCGGTGCTCCCCCCGGTCGGTGAATTCCGGTTTTTTTCCGTAGGAATCCACGCCCACCGTGCCCCAGGGAAGGGACGGCTTTTCTTTCAGCTCGACGATCTCGCATTCCAGCGTAAATACATCTGCATATGTATCCGGCAGGTATTGATAGTGGGCCCGCTCTTTTCCGAACAGGACGGATTCGCCGAGACGGAGGTTATTTACCCCTTCCGGAATGCCGCCCCGGAGCATCAGATCCACCGCTGCGGAATTCCCGCCGCTCACAATCTGCAGGGGGTGTCCCACCGCTTCTTCCGTTCTTCTGCGCAGGTCAGCCAGGAGTGTCAGCTTTTCCGTGTCATACTGTATAAAAGAAAAGCAGGTGAGGTTCACGCCGATTCCGTAAAGCTCCACCCCCGGAAGCCGGTCGGTCTCCCCGGCCGCCTCAATCAGCTCATCATAATCGATATATCCTTCCCGGATATCGCCCAGGTCCGCCATCAGAATAACCCGGTGGGTGCGCCCCTGGCGCAGGCACTCTTCGCTGATGGCCCGCACAACGCACATCTCGGAATTCAGGGAGGCATCCCCGAACCGGACCAGGTCCGGAATTTCCGTCAGCATCGGCGGTCTTATCAGCCACTTTTCCGCAGGTACCTCTCTCATCCGGGCCAGATTGGCGACACGGGAATCTCCCAGCATCGTCATGCCTTCTTCTGCCAGTACTCCCGCGATCCGCGGATCCCCGCGGAAAACCTTGGTTACGGCAGTAACAGAAATACCGTGCGCTGCACAGAGGCCTCGCACGGTACGGATGTTCTTTCGCATGTGATCCAGATTTACGGTCAGTAACGGATACATTCTACATCCTTTCCATGGAGCTGCCGCACTACGCATATTCCGTATAAATACCACTCTTCTGATATTTTTAGTGCGGCAGCCCCAAAACACTTCATGTAGTTCTCAGGCAGTGTAAATCTTACTGCCAGTAGTCGGTCTTTCCTTCCAGTCCGGAGACAGAAGCCTTGTAAACCGGGTTCTTGCCCTCTTTCTTCTGCTTCAGATAGTCATCCAGCGCATGCAGCGTCACGCTGTGCAGCATAACGATAACCGGCAGGTTGATGATGGCCATAACGCCCATCAGGACATCCGCGAGATCCCACACCACGCCCATGCTCATGATAGCACCGACGAAGATAACGATGGAAGCGCAGATCCGGAAGATGAACATAAACTGCTTGCTGGGGATTCCCTTGTGCAGATAAATCAGAAGGTTATCTACATAGTAGAAGTTGCCCAGAAGCGTGGTGAATGCAAACAGTACCATGGAGATGGTGATGAACACCGGTCCGATACCGCCGAGTGCATTCTGCAGAGCCGCCTGTACGTAAGGAGCGCCTGCCAGTTCCTCTGTGGGCGCAACGCCGGAGCAGAGGCACATCATGGCAGTACAGGTGCAGAGAAGGATGGTGTCGATGAATACGGAAAGCATCTGTACGAGACCCTGCTTGACCGGGTGGCTGACATCAGCAGCTGCAGCGGCGTTCGGCGCGGAACCGACACCGGCCTCGTTGGAGAACAGACCTCTCTTGATGCCGTACATGACACAGGAACCGGAAAATCCGGAGAAAATCGCCTTGAAGTTAAATGCATCGGAGAAGATCTTTCCAATCACTTCGGGAAGAAGTCCGATGTGGGTAATGGTAACGAACAGGGCAACCAGCACATAGAGGATACCCATGATCGGAACCAGGGTTGAGGTTGCAGCCACGATTCTCTTGCCGCCGCCCAGCAGGCAGTAGCCGACAGCAATGGCCAGGATGGCGCCGATGATAACCGGAGACATCTTCGGATCATAGAAGCTGTAAGCGCTGAAGGTGGACTGCAGGTTATAGGAAGCCAGCATATTGAAACCGCCGGCGTAGGTGAACAGCATACTGAGGGCAAACAGTGTTGCCAGTCCGCGGTTATGAAGCGCAGCCTCGATATAGTATGCGGGACCGCCGTAGCTGTTGCCTTCCGGGTCTCTTCTCTTGTAAATCTGGGCCAGCGTACTCTCTACAAATGCGGATGCACCGCCTACAATGGCGATCAGCCACATCCAGAATACCGCGCCGTAGCCGCCGAGGCAGATAGCCGTCGCAACACCGACGATGTTGCCGGTTCCGACTCGGGATGCGGTGGATACCATCAGTGCCTGGAAGGAGGAAACCGAACCTTCCTTATCCGGCTTCTCCGTGACAACTCTGATAGACTCGCCAAACAGACGGAACTGAACGAATTTTGTGGCAAATGTGAAATACAGACCAACACCAAGCAGCAGAACAATCAGCAGCTTACTGTACATAAACCCGCTGATGGCACCGATAATACTTCCGAACATAGTCACTACCTTTCCTTTCCCTTAATTGTTTACAGCAGTTTTCCCCAAGCAGGATTTCTCCTATTCGGTTTTTTCAGATAACAGGCTGGTCCCTCCGGCAAATGTATGCAGATGAAGCTCCT
>DMCD01000015.1:0-1847 GCA_003445895.1 Lachnoclostridium sp.
CTGAAGGGAATTTATATTCTGATGGCCTTAAGCGGCCTCAACATGCTTCGATAGAGCCCTCAACCTGTTTCGTTAGGAGCCTGATTATGCAGCTTGATTTTATGGTGGTTTTTGAAAACCTGATGGGGCTTTTTCTCCTGATTGCCGCGGGTGCAGCCTCTGTAAGGCTGAAGCTGATTTCGCCGGAGGCGTCGGCCCATTTCTCGGCCCTTCTGATGAAGGTGACCGCGCCCTGCACGGTATTCATCTCTCTCGTGACAAAAGAATATGACCCTTCATTCCTCGGCGACAGCCTGTTGATTCTCGCGACAGGCTTTATCCTCTATCCTCTGCTGCAGTTCCTTGCCGCCCAGTGTGCAAAGCTTCTGCGGGTGCCGCAGGGGAAGCGGGGAATCTGGATCTTCGGATGCACCTATTCCAACGTCGGATTCATGGGATATCCCGTCTGCCTTGCCCTCTTCGGGCCGGAGGGACTGGCCCTTTCCGTCATATACACCATTACCTTCAACCTTTACACCTATTCCCTGGGAGCGCTTTCCATCGCCTCCGATTCCGGGGCTGCCTTTGAGAAGCCGCCTCTGCGGAAGATTCTCCTGACAGGCATCAACGCCGCCATGCTCTTAAGCCTTATATTTTATTTCGGGCAGATTCCGCTGCCGCAGCTGATTGCCGCCCCCATTACCTACTTCTCTAACGTCACCACGCCGCTCTCCATGTTTATCATCGGCATGGCGCTGGGAAACAGCAGAGGTATGGACCTGCTGACCGATAAAGATGCCTGGACCTGCACCATTTTCCGGCTTCTTATCTGTCCGGTGCTGGTGCTCTTCCTTCTCAGGCTGATTCCCTACCGGAATCCGCTTGCTCTCCCGGTCATCACCGTCACCATGGCGATGCCCGTGGCCGGCGCCGCGGCCTTCCTCTCGGAAATCTACCACGGAAACCTGAATATGACAGCGAAAATCTCCTTCCTCAGCAACCTGCTGTCCCTGGTGACGATACCGCTGATATGCCTGCTGTTATAACCTGAAAAAGAGCTTCCGCCATATCAATGGATATGGGCGAAAGCTCTTTTTCTTTCCCGTATATTACCGCTCCGGAATGATCTCAATCCAGTACTCATCCGGATCTTCGATGAAGTAGATTCCCATCTTCGGATTCTCGAAGCAGATGCAGCCCATCTCTTCATGCTTTTTGTGAGCTGCCTCCATGTCATCGGTGGTGAAGGCCAGGTGGAACTCATCATCCCCCAGGTCGTAATGGTCCTTCTCCCAGTCCCTGAGCCAGGTCAGCTCCAGCTGATGTTTGGACTCCCCGTCCCCGAGATAGACAAGAATAAAGCTTCCGTCCGGCGCTTCCTTGCGGCGGACCTCGTGAAGGCCCAGGGCCTCCTCATAGAACTTCATGGACTTCTCCAGGTCAATGACATTGAAATTGTTGTGTGCAAATCTGAAATTCATTGTTTTATTCCTTTCGCTGCATTCTTTCTCCGAGACAGATTCCGGCTCCATCCGGGAGTATTCCTTACTGAACATTACCCAATCAGCGCCCGGATATCTGCATACTCCATCTCCGGATAGCACTCCGCCACGCCGGGGAAGGTGATCTTTCCGTCATAGGTATTGACAGCAGAGTAGATCACCGGATTCTTCCGGCAGGCCTCCTCCAGGCCCAGGTTTGCAATCTGCAGGCCGTAGCGGATGGTGGCATTCGTCAGAGCTATGGTCGAGGTGCGCGGCACGGCGCCGGGCATATTGCCGACGCAGTAGTGAACAATCCCGTCCTCGATAAAGATCGGGTCATCGTGGGAAGTTACGCGGGAGGACTCGCCGCAGCCGCCCTGGTCG
>DMCD01000015.1:1898-4953 GCA_003445895.1 Lachnoclostridium sp.
CCTGGTCGATGGCCACGTCCACAAAGACAGCACCGGGTTTCATCTCCTTCAGGTATTTTTTCTTAAAGAGCTTCGGCGTCGACGCGCCGGGAATCAGGACACTGCCGATGACCAGATCCGCATCTTTTACGGCGCGCTCGATATTGGCATCGGTAGATACCAGGGTCTGAATCTGCGAGCCGAACCGGTCATCGAGATATTCCAGGCGGGGCAGGCTGATATCGATGATCGTGACATTGGCGCCCATGCCCACGGCGATCTTGCAGGCATTGGTTCCCACGGTACCGCCGCCGAGAATGACCACATTGGCCTTCGGGGTTCCTGGAACACCGGCCAGAAGCACGCCCTCGCCTCCGAAGCGCTTCTCCAGGTATTTTGCACCTTCCTGGATACTGAGCCGTCCTGCGATCTGGCTCATGGGGATAAGCAGCGGAAGACTCCGGTCCTTCTCCTGCAGCGTCTCATAGGCGACGCCTTTGACTTTTCCTCTGATCAGGGCCTCTGTCTGCTCCGGGTCAGGGGCAAGATGCAGGTAGGTATACAGGATCAGCCCCTCATGAAAAAGCGGATACTCCGGCGGCAGAGGTTCTTTAACCTTCACCATCATGTCGGCGTTTTTCCAGACGCAGGAAGCTTCTTCCTTCATGATGGCGCCGGCCGCCTCATAATCGGCATCCGGGAAGCCTGAGCCGATTCCCGCGCCTCTCTCGATGAAAACCTCATGACCCGCTGCCACATAGGCTTTTACATTGTCCGGCGTAAGGCCCACGCGAAACTCATTGTTCTTGATTTCTCTGACACATCCGACCTTCATTTTGTCACTCCTTTCCCTCGTTAATATTCAGCACACTTTTATTATAATACCATGGGAAATATATCCGCCATACAGGATTTCCCGGGGCCCGGTGCAGGACAGGCTTCCGGGGGTGATGACCGGCCTCCGGTTCTGCAGAAGAGTCTCCGTCCTCAGTCATACCAGGCCGCAATTTCTTCGCTCATCCGGTCAATATCGCAGAAGGCCCGGAAATCCTTCTTTCCGGAGCTGTCCGCGGAAATCAGATCCACATCCGGCACAACGCCCTCTTCCAGCGCCTCTCCCGCCTCGTTGATAAGACGCATCCGGCCGGAGGAAATCCGGTACATAAAGCCGTCGGCGGTGGCCATGTTCTGGATGGCGCAGGTTCCGCCTCCGCTTCTCTCGCCAAGGATGAGCACGCCGTGATCCTTCATCACCGATGCAAAGAGGTTCCCGCAGGAAAATGTGGAATCGCTGACAAGAACCGCATAGCGGAAGTCATAGTGCACCTTATCGTCCGCATCGTCAAAGGCACCGTTGAAATTCCGGTCCACGTCATAGGAAAGGGCAATCTTCTGTCCCGTCAGCGTATTTTCCACAGGAATCGCATTCTCGCTGCTTCCCAGAAGAAGACTCTGGGCAGCCACCACCAGGTCCACGGAACCGCCCTGGTTGTTGGAAATGTCGATGACAAAATTCTTTATTTCCGGGTCGGCAGACGCCTTCTCCAGAGCATCCAGCAGGATGACAATGGGATCTCCCGCCTCCGCCTCCGGCATGATGTGGGTATTTCCCGAAAGGTATTCCGAGAGGGCCGAATAGTCCGAAGGATTGAAGGTATCAAAGATGCAGACCGCCGTGTCTCCCTTTTTTGCGTAAGTGGCGCCGCCTCCGTAAATGCGGCTGCGGATATCATTTCTTGCCTGCGTATCCCGGGCGATGGCCGTATAGAAGCGTTCCATTTCCCCTTTCCTCTTTTCCAGGTCCGGAATCGCTGCCCTGGCGTTCCGGTAGGAGGTCAGGACCTCCTCCGGCATATAGCGCTCCATGTTCTCCCCGAGATAGAGGTCCGTATGACCCGCATCATCCAGAAGATATCCCAGATAATCCATGCCGGCCAGATATTCGCCCATATCGGAAGACTTAAGAAACTCTGCGGCCTTCTCCCCGTCCGGGCCATATCCCTTAAGAGCCTTCTCCAGGCCCTCTGCCGCCACCGAATCTTCCAGAATTCCGCGGCCCGGAAATCCGTAGAAATGGTCTATGGCAAAGCAGAGCTCCCGCCAGGTAAAGTCCGCCAGATCCTCCGGCCGCTCCGCGGATGCAAACTGCACAGAGACATATTCCTCATCGCGGCGAAGCGGCGCCTCCAGATGGTTTCCGTCCTCGATATAAACCTTGTCCCCGTTATAAAAGGCCGTGTGATAATCCAGATCCGAATACATATCCGCCAGCGTCGCCACCGGGAGGTAGAGTCCCTCCTCGTCCGCCCGCACATCAATGCCGTAGGCGCCGAAATCCAGTGTTGTCAGGGCCTTTTCGGGCGTATAGGCGGATGCCTCCCACCTGAGGTAGGGAACCCCGTCATAATAGGTATTGTCCATGCCCGGCTGCTGAAGGCCCATCACATTGGTCAGGCCCGGCAGGTTTTCCGTCTGAATGGTCTCCCCGACAATATCCGCCACCGCCTCCCCGGTTCCGGTAGAAATAGCATATACCCCGCTTCCCGGCTCCTGTTCTTCTACTGTGACCTTCGCTGCGGGGAGAAACAGGTGGTGGTAATCCTCCAGGTTGATATAGGCCACATGGGGCAGATCCTCATAAAACCGCAGCATTACCGTCTCATCCGCAGCTTCCTTCCGGAACACCGGCACCTCTTCTTCCTCATAGGGCACCGGGGGTTCCGCCGGGGGAGGCGGCGCCGTCTCCAGTGCCGGTGTCTCTTCCTCACCGGATGTCTCTGCGGGTTTTTCTGCGGCTTGCGACTCTGTTCCTGCCGCGCCTTCGTAAGCTGCCTCCTCCCTGCCGCCGCAGGACATAAGAAGCAGAACGCACAGCATGAGCGGCATCGCCGCAATCCTCTTCCATCGTTTTCTCATAGACTGTTTTCTCCGTTAAGGTCTCCGTTTACACGTTCTTTTTATTTTCGGCTGTCGTCCCCTTACTCTGTAATTATATTCTATGGTTTTTCCGGACATTTCTCAAGAGCCGGAAAAACCGTCCGAATCCAAAAGGAGCTGCCGTACCACCGGTACGACA
>DMCD01000049.1:0-232 GCA_003445895.1 Lachnoclostridium sp.
TTGACAGAGGATTCACCTACTGCATTCCGCCCTTCATGATTCACGGCAACGTGGTAAGCGGCGTAATGAGCTTCGATGAGATGGATTCCATGATGTATAAGATCGAGGGAGAGGATCTCTACCTGATCGGTACCAGCGAGCATTCCATGATCGGACGCTTTATCGATACCATCATTCCCGAGGAAAAACTGCCCCAGACGCTGACCAGCTATTCCCCCTGCTTCCGCAAGGA
>DMCD01000049.1:353-4569 GCA_003445895.1 Lachnoclostridium sp.
ATGATCGTGGTCTGCAAGCCGGAAGAGAGCCCGATGTGGTTTGACCGTCTATGGAAGAATACCGTTGACCTGTTCCGGTCCCTGGATATCCCGGTCCGCACCCTGGAGTGCTGCTCCGGTGATTTGGCAGACCTGAAGGTCAAGTCTCTGGATGTGGAAGCATGGTCTCCGCGTCAGAAGAAGTACTTTGAGGTCGGCAGCTGCTCCAATCTGGGCGATGCACAGGCAAGACGCCTTCAGATCCGCGTAAACGGAGAGAACGGCAAGTATCTGCCCCACACCCTGAACAACACCGTGGTGGCACCGCCGAGAATGCTGATCGCCTTCCTGGAGAACAATCTGCAGGCAGACGGCAGCGTGAAGATTCCGGAGATTCTCCGTCCTTACATGGGCGGAAAGGAAGTGCTGGTTCCGGTGAAGTAATACCGGCCCGCTATCCGAATACAGCAAAGCAAAGAGGACACACCCTGCAGGGCGGTCCTCTTTTTTCGATTATGCTGCTTTGAATTTTTTTGCTCTGGATTATTCTGCTTCGGATTATTTAGCTTCGGGAACCGGGATGGAGGGCTGGGCCATCAGCGAGTAATTGGTGTGGTAAATGACAAAGCCGGGGGCTCCGCCGGTGACCTTGCGCAGGAAGCGGCGCTGAATGTAGTCCACCTCAACCTTGTCCGCATTTCTCCCCTTGGAGTAATAGGCGGCGAGGGCGCCGGCCTCCTCAAAGGTGCGGTCCGTAAGCTCCCGCCCGTCGCTCTTCACGATGACATGGGATCCGGGCATCTTCTTTGCGTGAAACCACCAGTCGCTGCCGGAGGCGATCTTAAAGGTCAGCTCTTCATTCTGGTAGTTGTTCTTTCCAACATAGATATCAAATCCGTCGCTGGATATGTAGTGGAAGGGACGGCTGGCCGTCCGCGGCTTCTTCCCCTGGGGTCCGTGGCGTTTTATAAAGCCGAATTCCATCATCTCCTGACGGATCTGGGTCAGGTCCTCCTCCTTAAGCGCAATGTCAAGGGCGGTACTGATGGATTCCAGATGCTCGATTTCTGCCTGGGTCTCCAGCGTCAGCTTCTCCAGGGCCTCCGCAGTACGCTTGAGCTTGCCGTAGCGGTCAAAAAACTTCTGGGCATTTTCCCTGGCCGAAAGCTGCGGGTCCAGGGGAATGGTCACTGTCTCTCCGGTATAGAAATTCTCGCAGGTGAGATTCTTCTCCCCGCCGGAAAGCTCATATCCGTAGGTATTCAGCAGTTCCCCGTATATCCGGTACCGATCCTTCTTTTCCGTATCCTTCAGCTGCTTTTCCTGCAGGTCCAGTTTTTTGTAATCCCGTTCCAGAATGGTCTGCAGAATGTGGCGCAGGTCCGCGGACTTCTGCCGGATGCGGGAGACGGTGTCTCTGTCCCGGTAATAGGTGCTGATGACCTCGCTCATGGTGTCAAAGCAGACGGTCTCACAGTCCGCCTCCGGCGGCTGCGACTGGATTGCCGAGAATTCCACGGGAGCCCCATCACGGTAGAAGATGCAGGGAGCAAAACGTCCGGACTTCACATCCTCCATGGCCAGAAGAAAGGTGTGGGCCAGATGAATCCGCTCGGCATCGCTTAAGGCAGAAGCCGGAAGGTCCGCATCGACAGAAGAGATTCGGAGAATCTCCTGGGCCATCATCGTGCTGATGCCGGTAAGACCGGAGGACAGCGTCTTTCCCGCCGGCGCGGGGGAAGCGGCAAGCATCGAAACCAGCTCTTCCTCGGTCAGTGTGAGAGGATCCTTCTTCTGGATGGAAGGGGGCAGGAAGTAGTCGCGCCCCGGAAGAACCTCCCGGACCGAGCTCATCTGGGCAGAGACATGCTTGATGCTGTCCAGTATCCGCATGGAATTGTCACAGAAGATAATATTGCTGTGCTTGCCCATCAGCTCTGCGATCAGCAGCTTTTCGCAGAGATCTCCCATCTCATTGCGGTGTTCGATATGCAGATGAATGCATCTCTCCAGGCCCGGCTGCGTGATGGATAGAATCTTTCCGCCGCCTAAGTGCTTTCTGAGAAGCATGCAGAAGTTGGGGGCGGTCAGCGGTGCGGGCTTGTTGTCATCGGTGATATAGGCCAGCGGAAGGCTGGCATTGACCGAGAGGACCAGCCGCAGATTCTTCCGGTTGTTCTTTACCGTGATCAAAAGCTCGTCCTTCTCTGTCTGTGCTATTTTACTGATATGGCCGCCGGTCAGTTCCCGGTCCATCTCCCGGACCAGGGCGGCAACCGTAATTCCGTCAAAAGCCATGTAAAAGAATACCTCCATTGTTGGTCTGGCTCTCATTATAATCGATCTTGGCCTGCTGTGCCACGGGATCTCGTTCCTATCGGAAAATCATGCGGGCTGCGGCTTCAGCTCTCCGGCAGTGATAGTCCCGTCCACAGGACCATGGCGTCCCGGAACCTGCGCGGATTATAGCCGGTGAGGCGGTAAACCCGGTCCAGATGATACTGCAGGGTATTTTTATGGATGAACAGCTTCTCCGAGGCGGCCTTCACCGAGAGATTGCAGGAAAAATAGGCGTCAAGACAGCGGATGTCGGCGGGGTCCAGCTTATCGGCCGTTTTTTCGCGCAGAAGCTTCTGCACCTTCATCGGAGCAGAAGAGAGAAGAAGCTCCATATCCAGGGATTCCCAGAAAGCCGTGCCCGCATGTCCCCGGAGGCTCTGCAGCGCAAGGCTTGCTGTCCGGTAGGATCGGTCCGCCTGGAACACGGTCTCGGCGCTGCCGATACCGGCAAGAAATGTGCCCTGCTCCGGATGAATCCAGGAAGAGAGCCGACGAAGCAGCGGTTCTGTCCGGCGGCTTTCACACAGAATGACATATTCCCTGGGATAGCGGAAGGAGATGAGGTCTGTGCCTGCTGCCGCGAACAGCTCTCCAGATTCCTGCTCCGGACGAATATCTCCGGTCATGTCCCCTGCGGGCACCAGAACAATGGCGCGCAGAAGTGAACGGTCACTCAGATGGTGCTTGGCAAGAAAGCCATCCAGGAATTCCCGTTCCAGGTGCTGTCCGGATACGAGCGCATTGACCACATATCCTGCCCGGTTTCTCCGGCTCTGATCCGCAAGGTCCAGTTCATGCTCCCGCAGGAGAAGGGAGGCAATACGGCGGGCGAGAGCGGCATAGGTCCGCACTTCATCCGGGTCTCCGGTGACGCCGATCACTGCGGTGAGTTCGCCCTTCCACAGAAAGGGCATATTGACGCCGGGCTGGGTGCCATGGTACTTCTCACTTTCCCGGACCTCAATGGTCTTAAGGGTCCGGGCCGATTCAAATCCGATTTCGTGGAAATCGCCGATTCGCGAGGCATCGGTGCTGGCGGCGATTTTTCCGTCCGGCTGAATATAGTTGACATCCTTTCCGCATACACTTTTTACGGTTTCCACGATCTGCTGGGCCGCGGACTGGTTCAGACGAAAGGCCATAGACATGTTCCTCCTGCTTTTACGGGCGTGTATTTCTTCCGGATTTTTGTGTATTGTTACTATGTTACAGATACCGAATATTTGAAATAATTATAGCATAAAATCAGTATATGTAACATATAAATGAATGCGCCGAACTGTTATGCTGTTGACAGATGTAAATCGTGATTCATCCGGCGCGGATGAGAAGGAGGACGTTATGAAGGTTGTTGTGGCAATTGATTCACTGAAGGGCAGTCTGACCTCCCTGGAGGCCGGCGAGGCGATCCGCGACGGCGTGCTGAATGTGTTTCCCGATGCGGATGTTCAGGTAAGACCCCTTGCGGACGGCGGAGAGGGAACCGTGGAAGCGCTGGTTCTCGGCATGGGCGGCGAGCTTCAGAAAATTATGGTTACCGGCCCCCACGGAAGACAGGTGGAAGCTGCCTATGGCATTCTTTCCGATAAGACTACGGCAGTTATGGAGATGGCCCAGGCGGCCGGTATCACCATGGTGGAAGGCGAGGAGCGGAATCCTCTGTACACCACGACCTACGGTGTCGGCGAGATGATCTGCGACGCCATGAACCGCGGATGCCGGAACTTTATAGTCGGCATCGGCGGAAGTGCGACCAATGACGGCGGCATCGGCATGCTGATGGCCCTCGGATATGAGTTCATTGATGCAGAAAACAAAAGTGTATCCATGTTCGGAGAAGGCCTTCGCGATATCGCAGAGGTCAGAAAAGAAAAGGTGAACCCGCTGCTTTCGGAGT
>DMCD01000108.1 GCA_003445895.1 Lachnoclostridium sp.
GCAGCCGGGCCCTCATACCCGGTGGACATCAGGAATACGGCGACAAACTCCGTATCCGCCTCCACGGCAGGCGTAATATCCGCCTCCGCGGAATAATACGCCCCGTCCTGCATCCACTTTACAAACTGATAGTCTTCCTGTCCTCTGGCGCTCAGCGCTATGGTTTTCCCCTTCGCAACATGGGTAAATGCCGAAGACATGGGGAACTCTTCGTCAGATTCCGGTTTTTCCCCGGTCTCTGACAGGGCGATCTCTCCCAGTCCGTCCGTATTCACCGTAACCAGAACCATACCTTCGCCATCAGAGCTGCTCTCTCCTGCTTCCTCCGGCGTTTCGGGCACTTCCGCCGTCGTTTCAGATTCCGACGCGGCCGCTGTCTCCGCTGCCGTCTGGGAATTACCTGTTTCTCCTGTCTTTTTGCTGCATGCGGCGGCAAATGTCACCGCAAAAATCAGTCCGAGTACAAGGGCTTTTTTCACAATCATAATTTACTCTCTTTTCGGTTCCGCCGTGATGGTCGGTACCACCGAAGGCTTTTAATTAAGTATAACCCGAATACCCTGCGGGAACAATTCTTTTTGTTGCGCCGCCCAATCCGTGCTATGATGATTTCTGAACAAAAAAACTCTTGGAGGATATACCTGTGAAAACCGACTCTGACCTGAAAAAACTGCTTCTCTCCATTGACCGCCGGAGCTACCCGGCTTATACAGAAACCCGCGGCACCTGGCGGTTTCCCCGCTGTCTTCTGTCCATCGACCACGTCCAGGGGGATCCCTTTGCCTCTCCCTCCCATGTGAGCATCCGGATCAGCGGAAAACAGGCCGGATTTCCGGAGGAATACCGAAAGAATCTCTGCCGCCGCACGGCCCTGGAAGACCACCTGCTGCGGCTCTTTGCCCGGGCACTGCCCCGGGGCGGCGGAAACGGCTCCGGAAAAAGCGGACAGGTCTTTTCCTCCCGTCCGGGACAGGAGGTTTTCTCCCGCACGGCTCTTAACATCCGTCCGGAGGACGGGGAGCTTACCGTCCGCTTTGAGGTGGGATTTCCCGCCTTCGGGCGTTCCATCAATGCCCAGGAGCTCATCCGCATTCTCTTTGAGGTTCTCCCCCGGGCCGTGGAATCCTCCCTGTATTATGCAAACATTGACCGGAAACGCCTCGAAGAAGCCATCTTCCTGGCAGATGACCAGGAGGCTGTCCGCAGCATGCTTCCGGAGCTGGGACTCTGCGCCTTTGTGGCCGACGGCTCCGTCCTTCCGCGGGAAAGCGGCGTCTCTCAGCTCCCGATGAAGGGCGCCATCCCCTTCCGGAGTCCTGCGGAATCCGCGGTGACCCTGCATCTGCCCCATCGGGGACATGTGCGCGGTCTGGGAATCCGGACCGGAGTGACGCTCATTGTGGGCGGCGGGTATCACGGCAAGTCCACCCTGCTGCAGGCGCTGGAGCGCGGCGTATATAACCATATTGCCGGAGACGGCAGAGAGCTGGTGATCACCTCCCGGGACGCCATGAAGATTCGGGCGGAGGACGGCCGCGCCATAAAAAACAAGGATATCTCCCTCTTCATCCGGAATCTTCCGAACGGCGCAGACACCACCCATTTCTCCACGGAGGATGCCAGCGGCTCCACCTCCCAGGCGGCCGCCGTGTCGGAAGCCATGGAGGCCAAAACCTCTCTTCTCCTCATCGATGAGGATACCAGCGCCACGAATTTCATGGTCCGCGACCGGCTGATGGCCCGGATCGTGCTTCCGGGGGAAGAGCCCATCACCCCCTTCCTCTCCCGCATCCGGGACCTCTATGAAAAGTCCGGCATATCCACCATCCTGGTGGCCGGAAGCTCCGGCGCCTACTTCTACGCCGCCGACACCATTCTCCAGATGGACCGGTATGTGCCAAAAGATATCACGAAACGGGTAAAAGACGTTCTGGCCGGAGAATCGGTGCCGGAGGAGGTGCTTCTGCGGGCCGCAGACTATGCTCTGCCGGATACGGACCGCCCGTACCGGATAAACAGCGCGCTCCGGAAAACAGACCGTCTGAAAATCAAAACCCTCTCCGTGGATTCATTCCTGATCGATCACGATGAGGTGAATCTCCGGGGTCTTTCCCAGATCGCCGACAGAGAGCAGACTCAGACGCTGGCCGCCATTCTCCGATATATGGAGCTTCACCTCCTGGACGGAAAAAAGTCCCTCTCCCGGGCCGTGTCCGAGATGACGGAGCTGCTGGCGGAGAAAGGCCTGGAGGTCCTCTTTGACGGAAGCTATGCGGCAAACGGCCTCTGCGAGGTCCGGCCCCAGGAAATCTTCTGTACCCTCAATCGGTACCGGAAGTAACCTTCCTGCGTAAACCTCATAAACTGCAAATCCCCCCGAACCGTCTCCGGTTCAGGGGGATCTTTTTATTACACGCGGCACTCGCCGGCCGCATTCACAAACCACTCTCCGACCTGCTGATTGACCAGCATGTCACCTTCCGGTCCCACATAATACCACACGTGGGGGTCGCCTTCCTTCACAATCCAGCGATCTGCGGCCATGGTGCCGTCGGCGTCGAAGTAGTACCATTTCCCATCAATCTGCTGCCAGCCGTTTGTGGCAAAGATACCGCTTCTGGTGAGATACTTCCAGGCTCCGCCCACCTTCTTCCAGGAACCTGCACCATGGGAGGGACCTTCATTCTCATGTCCCGGCTCCTCGCTTCCGACGCTGTGGGTAAGCCGCTTGCTGATCTCCTCCAGCTTGCTGTCTTCGATATAGATTCTGTCGGAGGTCTTCTCATAGGTATAATTGCCCGGCCACAGTGCGCGGACGGTAAAGGTATAGTCTCCGACCTGATTTCTTCCGGCAATTTCCGGTGCAAAGGAGATGTAGGTTCCGCCGGCTGCGGTCTTTGTTGTCACGAATATGCCGTCCTGATAGAGATCCACCGCATAGGTGGCCTTGCTGCGGTAATCGCCGTCCCACTTCGCGTAGATCTTTCCGCTGGTATAATCCCAGTAGGCCTCCGACAGCTCCGCATCCTCATATTTCCTGTTCTGTTCTGCAGTATCCGCATAGCCGGTAAATGTCATGGATACAGCCATCATCCATCCGAGCATCAGACAGGCTGCCCTTTTCATTTTCATCATCCTCTTTTCCTCCCTTACACAGACTGTATTTCCATAATGTGCCGCTGAAGGTTCCTGCACGGTCTCTCTACAGTATAACTTACAGCCCGCGAAATGGAAACCACCCTTCGTATTCTTCTTACTGCATATGCAGCTCCAGAAGAGCTGAATTGCATTCATTGATAATCCGCAGCCGGTTCCATGTGCTTAGTTTCGGATCCGCCTCGGCTTTCTTCAGGATCGCCCGGATTCCCTCTGCGTCACCATCCACAAAGCAGCTGTCGATGCTGTTCAGTTCCTTTACCGCTTCTTCCCGCGCCTTTTCGGCTTCGTCCTCCTCGGCCCGGAATTCGGTTTCCGGCTTATCTGCATAGTATTTCCGGAAGGCGTCGATCTTATCCTCATCCAGAAGGTAGTTTCTGACCTCTCTTCCGAACATCTGCTTTCGGTTCTGCAGCTCTTCTCTGTCCCGGTGCATCTCCCGCTTCATCGCACGGGACTTCGACTTCAGGAAGGACGTTCCTTTGATGAGTACGGTATAATCCGCAAAGACAGAAGGGTCATCGAAATAGAGATAGATCCAGATTCCGTCGATGAGATACTTCTTCTCCCTGTGCTGCGCTGCGTAGTCCATCGCAAAATGAACAAAGTCGATAAAGACCTTATCTTCATATTCTTCTTTTGGAATGGTGTTTCTCTCTTCCGCGCCGATATAATACTTTTTTCCTTCCCCGGCAAAGAAGCTCCAGAACATATCGGAATAACCCTTCAGCTCCTCCATCGTGAAATGGTCCTTTATGAGGAGCATGTCATCCAGCTCGATATGATCGATATCATCTCCCTCCAGGGTTCTTGCCATCACGGATTTTCCGCTTCCGGAATGACCGAGAATGAAGCACAGATTGATGTCGCCGGAATTGAAGCGATCGACCTTATAATAGAGATCCGGTTCCGAAACCGCATATTTTTCATTTAACTGCTGCAGGTCTCCAAAGACCTGGCTCTCCGCCCTCAGCCTGCTTTTCTGAAGAAAATACATCTCCGTCACACTGCGGCCGAAGAACTTGTTGGAGTAATAATTGCAGACTCTCCTCTGTCGTTTCGGAAGGACTTTATATCTGACGTAAATTCTGTTGAGTTCACTCTGGGTCGCAATACTGTCGGTGATTATGGCCAGTGACGGGTCGCGAAGTACCTCATTCAAATCCATATACTTTTCCATGGTTCATCCTTTCCGGGCGCTCCTATTCCTTCGGATGTGCCTCCAGAACATCTGTAATTGCCGGTACCAGCACCTTTCTTCTCGAAACACCGGGTTTCAGTATGTAAGAAGTGCCGTCGGATACCGCCTTCTCTCCAAACGCGGTTTCCAGCACCTCCTCGGCGGTATCATCTGATGGAACAATGTAGTTAACGGAAATACCGTCATGGTAAACACTGACTTGGGCAAATGCCATATCCATACCGGTTGTTTTCAGAGATGCCGGAACAATCGGTTTCATTCGCTCCGCCATATTCTTTGCGTCAGTCTCGTCGTAAACTTCGATACAGCCGATGGCATAATGTCTGCCCCCTGCTTCATATTCCTTATAATCGTTGAAGAAGATCTCCTCATCGGTCATACCGTCGTAGGAAAGGGAAGCCCGGAACATCTCCTGATAAAATGCATCCGTATCGGAAACCCCGGCGATGGTGCGGAGTGCCTTCAGCGCTTCCCGGTCAGCCAGGGTCGTGGAGTCTGACTGCAGGTTCTTCGTATCGGAAAGAATGGCACCCATCATGACCATCGCAGTTTTCTGATCCGGTTCGAACCCGTAATTGCGATATCGAATCCATACAATCGTGGCGGCGGAACCGAGGGGTTTGGCGTCATAGACCAGCGGTTTTCCGGTTGTCACGCTGCCGTCTCCGTGATGGTCAATAATGCTGAGAATATGTGCGTCCGCAAGGCCACTCGCCGACTGCGCATATTCGCTGTGATCAACCAATATCATATTGCAGCCGGATGCATCTTCCAGAAGCTCGGGTGTATCCACCCCCGCAGCCTCCAGAATATATTTCGTCTCATGGTTGACAGGTCCCAGGACGACAGGCCGGGCATCATATCCCATCTTCTGCAGCAGTGCCGCATAGCCGATGGAGCAGCCTACCGTATCCGCATCCGGACTCTTATGTCCCGTCACATAGATCGGGCCCTCTATCGTTCCCAGGCCGTCCAGTTCACTGCGGTTAATCTGTATGTTCAGGTCTCTTTCTTTTGCATACTCGGACTGTGCCATGCTTCTTCCCAGAAAGAAGCATCCTCCTCCGGCGAGAAGAAATGCCGCAAACAGCAGTGCCTTTACGTGTCCTTTCATGATGTTTTTCTCCTTGTGACGTGAATTGATTGTCTACATCAAGTATACCCCAGGCAGGACAAAAAAGAAAGTCGGCAGACGCATGTTGAAAGCACGCGTCTGCCGGCTGGTTTCTTCATTATGATGTTTTTCTTCTCTTCTTCCGGAGGCTCTACTTAATCGTGATGCCCTCCAGGATTCCTTCGATCTCCTCATTCAGTGTAAAGAACATACCGCTCACATCCACATGGGTTCCCGCGGAAGAATCCGTAAACATATAGAACTGGTCTTCCACTGGTGTAAAGTATACCCAGTCAGTGCCGCCGAAGGTTCCGTTCATAATCTCGCCCTTGCTGCCGAAGTCCTTAAACTTGGCTTCAGCCCACTCCTGGGCGGTCTTTGTGGAACTTGTCGAGCTGATGGTGAGCTTCGGAGTCAGGAAATCGCCCTCGACGCGCCCCGGAACCTTTTCATCCCTCGTGAGCTTAAGCTCGAAGTCCTTAACGCTCTCCACAGACCAGCCTTCCGGAATCACCACATCCGCATATTTGAGATGTGCCACACCGCCTTCAATCACTTCCGGAGCCTTCGTCTCCGCCGGGGCCTCTGTCTCCGGTGCTGCCTCCTGTAGTGTGGTGAAACTGCCCAGAATATCCTGTACCAGCTGTGATTCCAGGTATCCCTTCAGTTCTTCCTGATCCGCCGGCTTTTTCTCGAGATTTCCGATCTTGAATCCCAGAAGAGCAGTCAGGTCATCCTTCTCTCCTGTGATAAGATAGCCCTCCGCGGCATAGCTGGTGTAGTTGGTCCATCCGTTATAGGGGCCGTAAGTCACACTATCATAGGAACTCAGTCTGCTATTGATGTCAGACGTGTAGAGTCTGGCGGCGTTCACCGTGATATAGCAGCCCTCATCCCCGCTGCTGAAGGTGTGGGCGGGATCTCCGAACACGGAAGCCTCTTCATATTCCACCCCTTCTGCCGGATAGAAAATCTCATAGGTTATGCTGCATCTCTCATCGGTCAGGGGAACGGAAAGGAATTCTCTTTCCGGTTCGGTTTCCTCTGCGGTCTCTTCCTCCGTTTCTTCCGCGGCTCCCGCCTCCGTCCCGGCAGCACTCTCCTGTGCTGCCGTCTCCCGGGCCGCCGTCTCCTTAGGTGCAGAACCGCTGCAGGCGGTGATTCCCAGTGCTGCCGCAGCCAGTACGGCCATCATCAGCTTCTGTCTTTTCATGGCTATTTTCCCTCTTCTTCTGCTGAAAGCAACAGTTCTGAGGTCAGTGTACTCCTGTGAACCCGCCGGTACATCCTACTTTGGATGCATTCTTACCGGTTAATCAGAACAATGCCCGTCATGCAGGCAAGAATTCCCAGCGCCTTGGTCCAGGTCATCTGCTCGTGATAGAGAAGATATCCCACGAATACCAGGGCCACGGCAACGATAATCGCCTTTACCACATAGCCGGTATTGACATTCCATCCGGCCTTGTACATATACAGGCTTCCGCCCTCAAGGCCCACGATGGCAAGACCCAGGACAAAGGCCGTCCAGTTGATTTTTCCGCATTCCGCAAGCAGATTAGTTCCCTGCCCGGTGACAAAGAACAGCACCGCGCTGAGACCTGCGCCTATCAGGTACGTCACTGTCAGGGATGCAAAGGGACTTACATCGGACGGGGTTGACTTGGAAGCGATCTGGTACAGTACATCGGAAAGAACGGCCACGAGAATCGGCCAGTACATCTGAAACATAAGAAACCTCCTGCTGTAAATTTGTCCGCAGTATGTTTTCCGGCGGGGATTTCTCTGCCGGAGAAAAAAAGAAGCCACCCTATGAAAGGGTGGCAATCTCAAATCCGCAGATTCTGACTTCTCACAGGTTGTTTATATCATGAGGAAAGAACTCCTGTCAAGCACCATCGCCGTCATCCGTTTACTATTCTTCCCGGACCAGTTCCACCTCAATCGGGGGTACCCGGGAAGGCTCGTTGGTCGCCGGTTCTCCCTCGGACCAGAACAGAATTTCGGAGAAGGACGGATCGTGGGGCGGCAGTTCGTCTTCCACATGGATCGTGAAGGTACGGCTCTCGTACTCTGCCTCCATGGGGATCTCCACATCTCTGCGGTAGTACCGTTTTTCCGGAAGCTTTCCTGTATATACCGTACCCTGATATGTAAAGCGCACTTCTCCGTCCTCGGAGATGACAAGCTGTGCCTCTTCCTCTTCGGAGGAGAAGGTTCCGGCATAACGCTCTATAAGCCACCAGACATCGCCGTCGAAATCAATCTCTTCCCCGGCTTCCGTCTTAAGAGACAGGTTGGGGATAAGCTTATACTCTCTGCCGCCGATCTCCACAGAATGCTCCGCAGTGCCCTCTGCGCCGGTCTCATACTGCGCGGCCCCCAGAGTTACCGGTTCTCCTATCCGGTCCAGATACATTCCGTCCACAAAAAAGCCGTTTTCCATGCGGGTGACCAGGCGCACTTCTCTTTCGTCGGAAAGGGCGCAGTCATAACGGTAATCTCTGGCTCCGGACTGGTACATACTGTACTGGGGCGACATGTAGTAATACCGCTCTCCCTCCCCGTCAAGGCGCAGGAAGCGGATCACTTCCCCGGCAGGAATTATGACCTGGCCGGTCTCATTGCCCTCTTCGTCCAGCGCTGTCGCGGATATGCCCTGAAGCAGCCTGCAGCCGACATTCCGGGTGTCCAGCGCAAGCTTCTCATCGATCAGGGCAAAATGCAGCCAGGTGCGGCCGCGTCCCTGTTCCGGGCGGAAGGCATAATGACCGTTCGGCACAAAAGTGGTGTTCAGACCGTACGCGCCATCCATGTATTTTCTGGCCCGTTCCCGCATATGGACGCAGTCCGGGTTGCAGGGAACGGCCAGAGAAAGCTCCCGCAGAAAAGAATCAAAGCACTGGGCATTCTGATTCGCAAAGCGGTCAAACCCGCCGTCGGGACTTGCGAAATCATAGACGAAAGCCTCATCCTGCGCATCCTCCAGACGGTAGAAGTAATACTTCCCGCCGGCCCGGAACACATAGTACTCGGAGCTGTCACCGGCATATTCCAGCCACCAGGCCTTCTCGTCCTTTCCATCCCGGACAACGATTCGATATGCATCATTCCCGCCGGAATCCGAAGCCTTTTCCACCCGGACGGTCCTGTTATCATGGGGCAGCGCATACTCCGTGTTCTTTTCGATCCGGGCAATAAAGCTTTCCGGCGCCGCGGGCGCGGCGAGAGCCTCCGGTCCATCCAGTGCCGTATAGGGAATGGACACATGCATTGTCTTATCAATATAAAAATGCAGTCCGAGATAATCTGCTGTCCAGGCGGGCATCTCCTCTCCTCCGGCATAGAGCCCGTCCTTGCCGTATTTGTTCCGCAGCGCCTCCTCCAGGAGTTCCGGAAGCCTTTCGGGGTCCTGCAGAAAATCCGAAAGTGCAAGGAGCCTGCCATCCTCTGCAGCATAGACCGATGCATGGAAACGCACGGTTTCCTCCTTCCCGAGTCCGGATTCCATCTCCGTCTCCAGAATGCTGTAAAGCACACCGTCCGCCCGGGTCACATTCGTGATGCAGGAAATATTCCGGTAACGGTACCTGTCCGTCACGTCAGAATCTGCCGCGGGCAAGGCAGCATTCTCCGCAAGAAACTGCTCCGCTCTGGATTCCACGTTCTCTTTTGCCCGTGTATTCGCTTCGGCCAGAATCCCGGCAAGCACTTCGGGAATCTCCCCATCCGCGGCAAGCTCCGTGTATCTTCCGTAGACGCCGATTCCCTGTTCCGGAACCACAGAGGTCAATTCCCGGAGCACGGTCCGCACGGCATAGTTCTCCCCCGCCGAAGCATTGCCCTGCGGACTGCTGACAGACGGATCCGGTTTCTCTGTCCCTCCGGGCCGGGGAATGCACCCGTTAAGAAGCAGTCCGCCGATCAGAACGACAGCGCCTGTAAGAACCATTCTTCCGATTCTTTTCATACACGTCCTCCCTCTATGCTCTTATTCTTTCGATATGCCGCTGATCACTGTCTGACTTAAGTTTATCCCAGTTTACCTGAAAAAGGAAGCCTGCTTATATTGTCCTGTGTTATAATCACTGTAAAGCATTGAAATATTCGTACTATCGAGCAAGGGAGGGAAGAACATGATTGGCAGACAGGTTATTCTTACAAACAGAGCTTTTACGCTCCAGGAACTGGAGCAGTTCATGCAGGAACACTGGGATAAGGAACAATACGGCAATTTCATGATCGGCAGAC
>DMCD01000131.1 GCA_003445895.1 Lachnoclostridium sp.
GTGCCGAACACATCGGCATAAACCTTTTCCAGGGTCTCCCGGCCCAGGTCGTTGTAGCCGTATCCGGTGGTGCCGGAGAGGTGAACGTCACTCACCCGGTTTTTCTGCATGGCAGAGATTACCTTCAGCTGGTTGTACTCGGTGGTCACATCGATGGTGCGGAACCGATCCGTGAGACTCTCTTCTACCTGATTTCCGTAAGAAAGCACCCTGTCGCTGATTCCCAGGGTGCGGTACATTTCCGTAAGTTCCATTGTTTCCGCAGTTTCCTTTCTAATCTGTCATTCCGGCAGTCTTCATATCCATCTGAATTCTCCGGAGTATTTCATCCTGTGTATTCTTGTCCGCCTCAATCCAGCGCACGTCTCTCTCCCGTCTGAACCAGGTCAGCTGGCGCTTGGCGAAATGCCGCGTATTCTGCTTGATGGCATCCACCGCATCCGGAAGCGATGTGCCGTTCTCCAGGCAGCTTAAGAGCTCCTTATAGCCCAGACCCTGCATGGAGGTCATGTCGGGCCTGCAGCCCAGGGCGCGCAGCTCTTCCATCTCCCCAAGGAATCCATCCTCCATCATCCGGTCGACCCGGCGGTTGATCCGGTCATAGAGAAGGGCTCTATCCATGGTGAGCACATAGTACAGGAAGTTATAGGGAGATTCCTTCTGCCGCTCGGAGGAATTGTGCTCGGAGATCCGTTTTCCGGAGGACCGGTGAAATTCGAGGGCCCGGATCATCCGCTTGACATTGTTCTCATGGATGGCCGCCGCGGAGGCAGGATCCACCTCCTTAAGCATCCGGTGCAGCGCCTGAGGTCCCTCGCGGAGGGCAAGGGCTGTCAGCTCATCCCGGTATCCGCTGTCCTCCTCCGTTACGGTAAAGTCGATATCATAGAGCAGAGCCTGAATATAAAATCCGGTGCCTCCTGCCAGAATGGGGATATGCCCGTGGGAAAGGATGGTCTCCATGGCCTCTTTCGCCATCTTCTGAAACACCACCACATTAAATTCGTCGGTGGGTTCCAGCACGTCGATGAGGTAATGGGGAATTCCCTGGCGCTCCTCTTCGGTAACCTTGGCAGAGCCGATATCCATATGGCGGTAAACCTGCATGGAATCCGCACTGATAACCTCTCCGCCGATGGCCTGGGCAAGCCGGACGGACAGGGAGGTTTTGCCGGAAGCGGTCGGCCCGGCGATAATAATCAGGGGTTTTCTGGTAATCTTATTCTCTTCCGGCATGTCATACAATCCTTTTAAACTTCTTTTCCAGCTCCGTGCGGCTCATGGAAATGATGGTGGGACGCCCGTGGGGGCACGCGTAGGGATTGTCCAGGGTCAGCAGCTCGTCGATCAGTTCTTCCGCCTCTTTCACCGAGAGCCGGTTATTTCCCTTGACGGCGGCCTTGCAGGACATGGTGGCAATCCGGTGGTTCAGGGTTTCGCCGGTCACCATGCCGCTCTCGGCTGTCAGGCTGTCCAGAATCTCCAGGAACAGTTCCCCCTTGTCGACAGAGAACAGGTTGTCCGGCACGGCCCGGAGGGCAAAATCATTGCCCCCGAAGGGTTCCGCCTCGAATCCGAGATGCTGGAATTCTTCCCCGTACTTCTGAAGCATCAACTGTTCTTCCTCGGTCAGGGTCACAACCGCCGGCGGATTGAGCATCTGGGAGGTATAGCTCCGGTCCCGGAGGGACTTTATGGTCCGCTCATACAGGACTTTCTCATGGGCTGCATGCTGGTCGATAATATACAGATTTTCGCCGAACTCCACCAGCCAGTAGGTGGAAAACAGCTGTCCGATGATCCGGTGATGCTTCCGGGCCTCCGGGGTCAGCAGCTTTTCCGTGAACATGGTCATCTGTTCCGGCTTTTTGTCCGTCACATAGGGAAGCCGCTGTTCCGAAATCCGGGACGGCGTAACCGAAGCAGGTGATGGCACAGGCTTAAGATTCACATCATCCGGGCGGGATGCCGGCGCTGCCGCCAGCTCAGCCCGAGCTGTGTCAGCCTGCGCTGCATTCTCCCGTTCAGCGGTTTCGACTGCTTTATCGGCCGGCGCAGTGGATTCTGTCGAAACAGCCGCAGGCATCGCAGGTTCTGCGGAGGCTGCGGGTTTTACCGCAGTTTTGGCATCTTCCGCTGTATCAGCCGCAATATGCACCTGACCTGCAGGCTTAACGGCAGGCATCGGTGCCGCAGGCGCCGGGAAGGCGTCGCGGAATCTTACTGCCCGCAGTCCGGCGGGTGCAGCGGGTGCTCCCGCTCTGTCCGGTGCCGGTTCCTGCGCTTTCCGATCGCTCTCCTTCTCAAGGTCCACCTCCGGAATCAGCTCCTGTCCGGAGAGAAGGACGGATATGGTGTGGTAGACCGTGCGGTACACCGTCTCATCATTGCGGAACCGAAGCTCCAGCTTGGACGGATGGACGTTTACGTCAATAAAGGACGGGTCCACCGTGAAGGAAAGCATGGTAAAGGGATACTTATGCTGCATCATGAATGGCTTGTAGGCATCCTCGACGGCCTTTCCGATGAGGCCGTTGCGGATATACCGCCCGTTGATGAAATAAACCTCAAAGCTGCGGTTGCTCCGGGCAATGACCGGCTTTCCGATAAAGCCTCCCACAGTGATCGGGTCCGCGCCGCCTGCGACGGGAACCAGGTTCTGGGCAATCTCCCGCCCGTAGACGGCGTAGATAATGTCCTTCAGATTTCCGTTGCCGGAGGTAAAGAGCTTTGTCTGGTTATTCTGAATAAAGCGGAAGGAGATTTCCGGATGGGACAGGGCAATCTTTTCCACCAGGCCCGCCACATGGGAGGCCTCCGTGGCCGGCGTCTTCAGGAACTTCCGCCGTGCCGGCGTATTAAAGAACAGGTCCCGTACCAGGAAGGTTGTGCCCTCCGGGGCGCCGACCTCCTCGAGGCCGACTTCCTTTCCGCCTTCGATGCGGTAGCGGCTTCCGGAGATACTTCCCGGCGTGCGGGTAATCAGCTCCACCTTCGCAACGGCCGCAATGCTGGAAAGGGCCTCACCGCGGAATCCCAGGGAAGCGATGGTCACCAGGTCCGCCGCGTCACGGATTTTGCTGGTGGCGTGGCTCAGGAATGCGGTGGGAATCTGCTCCGGCTCGATTCCGCATCCGTTATCGGTGATGCGGATGACGGAAAGGCCCCCGTCCCGGATCTCCACCGTGACGGCCGTCGCTTTCGCGTCGATGGCATTTTCCAGGAGCTCCTTTACCACGGAAGCCGGTCTCTCGATAACCTCTCCCGCTGCAATCTGATTGATTGTATCCTGGTCAAGCACATGAATTTCGGGCACGTCTTATCCCTCCCATCTGTTCTTCAGCCGGTTCTGCAGCCGGTCAAGCTCATTCAGCGCCTCTAAGGGCGACATCAGATTAACCTTGAGATTCAGGATCTCCTGGATAATTTCCTCGTAATTGACGGTTCCCGCAAAGGACAGCTGATTTCGGTCCACCTCATCCTGTTTGGCAATCCGTTTCCTCGTAGTGGCGCTGCCGTCCGCCAGTTCCTTCGCTCTGGCCGCGATGTCGGCATCGCTCAGGACACTCAGAATTTCCTTGGCCCTCTGGATGACGGAATCCGGAATCCCCGCCAGCTTTCCGACCTGGATGCCGTAGCTCTTGTCGGCTCCGCCGCGGATGATTTTCCGGAGGAAGATGATATCGTCCCCCTGTTCCCGCACGGCGATGCAGTAGTTGTTTACGCCCGCCAGAGACCCTTCCAGCTCGGTCAGCTCATGATAATGGGTGGCAAAGAGGGTCTTTGCTCCCAGTGTCTTGGTGCTGCTCACGTATTCCACCACGGCCCAGGCGATGGACAGTCCGTCCAGGGTGCTGGTTCCGCGGCCGATCTCGTCCAGAATGATCAGACTCGACCGGGTGGCGTTGCGGAGAATATTCGCCACCTCCGTCATCTCCACCATGAAGGTGCTCTGTCCGGAGGCCAGGTCATCCGATGCGCCGACACGGGTAAAGATCCGGTCACAGATGCCGATGTCCGCTTCCTCCGCCGGCACAAAGCTTCCGATCTGCGCCATCAGGACAATCAGGGCGGTCTGCCGCATATAGGTGGACTTTCCTGCCATGTTCGGTCCGGTGATGACGGCGAAGCGGTTCTTCCCGTTGTCCAGAAGGGTGTCGTTGGCGACAAACAGGTCACTCTTGAGCATCCGCTCCACCACCGGATGGCGGCCGTTTTTGATGCGGACAAGGCCCTTCTCGTTGATGGAGGGCTTCACATAGTTGTACCTGGTGGCGACCACCGACAGGGAGATGAGAACGTCAACCAGGGCCACCGCGTGGGCAGACTTCTGGATGCGCACCACCTCGTCGCCGATGCGGTCTCTCACTTCGCAGAACAGGTCATATTCCAGGGTGTTCAGCCGGTCGGCGGACCCGAGAATCTTCTCCTCCGTCAGCTTCAGCTCGTCGGTGGTATAGCGCTCCGCATTCACCAGGGTCTGCTTCCGGATGAAATAGTCCGGAACCAGGTCCTTAAAGGAATTGGTGACCTCAAAATAATAGCCGAACACCTTGTTGTATTTGATTTTCAGGTTTTTGATGCCGGTTTTTTCCCGTTCGGAAGCCTCCAGATTTGCAAGCCAGATCTTGCCGTCGGTGCTGGCATGGCGCAGCTCGTCGGCCTCTTTGCTGTAGCCCTCCCTTATGATGCCGCCTTCTCTGAGCATCACATTCGGATCGTCATCGATGGCGGATCGGATGAGTTTCGTTATATCCTCCAGCGGATCGATGGCTTCTGCCGTTTCCTTCAGGAGCGGGCTGGTAAAGTGGGACAGCTCGTTCTTAATGTGCGGAAGCATCTCCAGGGAAGAAGCCAGCGCGTTCAGGTCCCTGGGATTTGCGGTTTTATAGCTGATGCGGCCCAGAAGCCGCTCCAGGTCATAGACCGGGCCCAGGTATTCGGCGATCTCCTCCCGGGAAATATAGTTCATGTTGAACTCTTCCACGGCGTTCTGGCGGTCTGTGATGGCATGGATGTCAATCAGGGGCTGTTCGATAAAGGTGCGCAGCAGCCGTCCGCCCATGGCGGTTTTCGTGCGGTCCAGCACCCACAGAAGCGTCCCTCTCTTCTGTTTTTCCCGGAGGGTTTCCACCAGCTCCAGGTTCCGTCTTGTGGAGGTGTCCAGCATCATGAACTGGCCGGTGGTATAGGGGATAATCCGGGTCAGATGCTCCAGCCGGTTTTTCTGGGTCTCATACAGATAGCTGAGAACCGCGCCGGCGGCAATGACGCCCGTCTGAAATTCTTGGATTCCGAGTCCGGCAAGACTCTGCAGTCCGAAATGGGAAAGAAGAATCTCCCGGCAGGCCTCGTCGGAAAAGCGGGCATTCTCCAGCTGCGTGATAATGAGGTTCATCCGCTCCCGCAGTTCTTCCGTATCGATGCCGGCCATGGTAAAGGCCTCGTTGCAGACCAGCTCCGAAGGGGCAAAGCGGTAGATCTCATCCAGGAGACTCCGGGTACTCTTAACCTCCGTCACATAATAATCTCCCGTGCTCACATCCACCGTGGAGATACCATAGGTGCCGTCCATGCAGACGACGCACATCAGATAATTATTCTTGTTCTCTTCCGTATCGCCGGAATTTAAGAGGGTTCCAGGGGTCACAACGCGGATGACTTCCCTTTTAACCAGACCCTTGGCCAGCTTCGGATCCTCCACCTGCTCTGCGATGGCAACCTTATATCCCTTTTTCACAAGACGGGAAATGTAGGAATCCACCGCGTGGAAGGGAACGCCGCACATGGG
>DMCD01000117.1 GCA_003445895.1 Lachnoclostridium sp.
CTGCTTTTTCAGCGCGTCCATCACAAAGGACTGGTTGGTCAGCGTCTCCAGCGTGGTGCCGGACTTGGAAACCAGAATAAACAGGGAATGGGCAATATCGATGGTGGCCAGAACGCCGGATGCATCATCCGGGTCTACGTTGCTGATGAACTTTGCCTCCATCTTGAAGGTACCGTTGGTCTTTGCCCAGTTTTCCAGTGCCAGATACATGGCGCGGGGACCCAGGTCGCTGCCGCCGATACCGATCTGCACGACGGTGGTAAACTTCTCGCCGGCGCCGTTGGCAATCTCGCCGGAATGTACCTTATTCGCAAACTCTGCGATCTTCTTCTGTTCGTTCAGATAGAACTCTCTCTTGTCCACACCATCCGCAATAACCGCTTCTCCCAGCTGGCCTCTGGTCAGATGATGCAGAACCATGCGCTTCTCTCCGGTGTTTGCCACTGCTCCGTTATAGAGATAGGCAAATTTTTCCGAAAGCTCTGCTTCCTTCGCCAGCCTGCAGAGCACCTCAAGGATCTCCGCATTCACCGGTCTTGCCGCGTAATTAAAGGAAAGGCCTTCTGCCATCGGCGCAGCACAGGACTTAACGCGCTGTGCGCCCTCCTCCCCGGACATAACCTCTTTCAGGACAACAGGCTTTACCTGCTTCAGGTCGCTAAAGGCCTTAAGCGCATCCAGATTCTTCCAATTCAGTGTACCAGTCATACAATCTCCTTTGATTCCGGAACCGCCCCATCGTGTGGTTCCCATTATTCTGCCCACAGAACAACAGGCTACCTTCATTATGCATGATTCCGGACGAAATCGCAAGTAGACCTCAGAACTGTATTCCCTGGGTATGGAGCCGTGCCCGGAGCTCCTTTCTGGCCCGCAGCAGACGCTTCTTATAGACCTCATCGGAAATGCCAAGGATTCTTCCGGCCTCATCTCCCCTGAGACCGAAGAGAGCCGTCAGCTCCAGTACATCCCGCATGGTGCGCTTCATATGGAAGATTTCCCTCAAAACGGTGTGCATATCCTCCTCATGCAGACATCCGGCTTCCTGGGAGCTCTCCTCTGCTTCACTCTTCCGGCAGAAGTCAAACACAGCCGGATCCTTCACCAGCTTTTCCTTCCGTTTTTCCCGGTCCTTCTGGCGTTTCACCCACTCTGCCCGGAACAGCTGGCCCAGCACCACCTCCTGCTGCCGGAGCGGCAGCGCGCGGCAGTGATATCTCTTCAGATAAAACCTTGAAAAGGTATCCTGTACCAGGTCCTCCGCATCCCAGAAGGAAAGCCCCATATGCACTGCCTTCTCACGCATCTCATCCGCCAGTGTCTGCAGCCGCTCTTCATCAACCGTCTTGTTCATAACAGATTCTCCCCCATAAAAATATTTTTTATATTTTTCAGTATATCACCAATTCTGTATTCGTGTATAATTTATCACCGTTTACTCATAATTCATGTAAAATTAATGATATTTACTCATATTTTCATGATTTTACCCTCTGCGATTCCCATATCGTACACGATATCCGGTGTCTCCCAGCTCCAGAAAATCCCCGTCCGCAAGCTCCGTCGTTTCGTTGGCTGCCAGCATTCTCCCGTTGACCCTGGTCCCGTTGGTGGAATTGAGGTCGGTGACGCTGTACCGATCCTGTTCCAGGTCAATCCGGGCATGCATCCTGCTGACCGTCTCTTCCCGCACGCAGAAATCGGTAAGCTCCGGGTGTTTTCCGAGTACAAAGGGCGTGTACCCCACATGGATCGGTTCCAGAGACCGCTTCTCCGGCTCCAGGATAAGACCTGCCCCCTCACAGGTTCTTCCGAGAACAACCGTGCCCTCGGCAAAGCTCTGTTCCATCTGCCGCATTCTGCGCTCCTCTGTGCGCCGGGCCTCCTCCTTCGGCGTTACCGGCTGAATCCTCCAGTCTTCCTCCGGCACAGCGTATCTCCCGGCTCTCCCCGTTCTCCCGGAAGGACTTTCCCGGTATTCCGGCATACTTCCTCTGGATTTCAGAATGGCGAGTGCGGCAAAGCCCGCATAGAAAACCGGCGGCAGGAGTCCGAGGGGCATAAGGCCCCGGAGGCCCCGCAGATACCAGATAAGAATTTCTGCGGCAGTAAGAACAAGGGCACCCTTTGCCAGCACCTTCCGCAGACTCCTTCCGGCCGGCCTCTCTTTCCCTTTCTCCGGCGGAACCGTCTCCCGCACCGGGGACTCCCCCGTCCGGTATCCCGGCTCATCCGGGGGCCGTTTCGGAAGAACCGGCTCATCCGCCTCCATCCCCTGCCATTCTTCCTCCGGCACCGCCGGGGAGGCCCGCGCCTCCTGCTGCTCAAGACACCGCGTAAGGTCCGCCATGCCGTAGTTTTCCCGGCGGCTCTCCTCATACAGATGATAGGCCGTCATAATACCGTCCGCGTCCTGATGGTCCGTCTTTTCCAGAAGGAACTTCAGGAACGCCGTGAGGTCTTCGCAGAAGTCTGCCTGGTATCCCGGTACCATGCAGAACTGCGCCTCCATGGTGTCCGGATCCGCATAGACACAGTCCGGCGACAGCAGGATTCCCCGTTCATCCAGAAGATAATCCTGCACGGTCCCGACAGTCCTGAGCAGTCCGCGGACGATCCTCCGGATATCCTCCCCCCGGAGCTTGCGGTTCATAAGAATCCGGGAGAGGGGCTGTCTTGAGGTGATCTCATAGCAGAATTCCACACTTGTCCCCGTCCTTCTGACACGGAAACGCAGAAGTCCCTCTATCTCGTTGTCTGCAAGCATCTGGCATTCAAATCCCGGTGCCGCCGAAATCTCCGGGCCCCGCAGGACCATATAATTGCTGCTTAATTCCCTCTGATAAACAATTTCCACCTCTGCCTCCCGTCCGCCTTCAGTCCCCGCTGCCGATAATATCCCGAATGGCTGTAAGCTTTCGAAGCGCGCCTTCCGGGTCATAGCACCGGACCGACATCTCCGTCTCCGACCGGTCTGTCACCTTTCCTCCGACCCGGAGAATCCCTTCTTCGTCCATGGAGAGAACGGCTCTGCCGCAGCCGAATACGCTGTGCAGTTTGGCTGTCTGCTCTCCTGCCAGGTCTTCGGGAAAACGCCCCCGTTCCTGCTCCGCTTCCGCCTCAAAAAACACATACTTCTCCAGCCCTTCCGCCAGAAGAAATCCCCCGGCCGTCCGGGCATGCATATCAAAAACACCCTGCAGAAGGGCTGCCATCACAAACAGGGTGACAGCCATCACCAGGGAGGCCTCCACCGTAAGGCTCCCTTTCCAGGCTCTCTCCATCGCCATTCCTCCTCTCCTCACCGAAGCAATCTTTCTGTCACCGGCCGCCGAAAGCGAGAAAAGCCCCGAAAACCGGAAGAAGAAAGGGAAGAAAGGGCACGCTGCAGTTCCTGTATCCATATCCCCGGAGAATACGCCCAACCATCAGCCCCCCGCAGAATATGCCGCAGATAAGAAGTCCGCCGAAGAACAGCCCGAACACTTCCCCGGGCCTAAGATACAGCGCCGCTGCAAGGAAAAACAGTCCGTCCCCGGTGCCCACCGCTCCTTTCGTAACTCCGGAGAGCCCGAGCATCAGAAGCCCCGGTAGAAATCCGGCAAGAAAGGGCAGAATTCCCTCTGCCGTCAGGGCCCCCAGGGCCCACGGCAGTCCGAGAAGCGCGCCGGCCAGAAGAAGCCGCCCGGAAATGGTCCGGCGCCGGATATCCTGTGCGGCGGCCGCCGCAAGAAAACAGCAGAACATAAACTTCGGAATCATCCTTTTCTAGCCTCCTCCGCAGTAGGAACAGGGGCCCAAATGCTCCACCTCCGACAGCGGAACCGCCCGCACATAATAGGACAGCGACGAGCAGTTCGCCTTCGTGTGGTAGGTCTCCCCCGACGGCAGCACAAAATATTCCGATGCATCCGCTCCTCCGCAGACCCGGCAGGGCCGGTAGCTGCTGCCGCTCTCATTCCTGAGCCCCGGAAGACTCCGGGCGGATACCCGGTGAATCTCATTGGAAATATAGTGGCAGGATGCCGAACAGTGATATCGGGTGCTGTCCCGACCGACGTAAACTGTCTTATCCTCCCGTCCTCCTGAGCTTCCGCCTCCCCCGGCCTTCTTATCCGAACCGGTCCATCCGTGCTTCCGGCTCCTTGCGGAAAAGGGTACCGCGGAGAGGGTAAATACCCGGAAGGGCAGGCGAATCCGGTATTCTGCCCGGAAATCAACCTCGTCCCCGTTCTCCCGGATCCCGCTGCCGGATACGGAAAGGCCTTCGATCTTCGGCGCCCCGGCATCCTGCGCCTTTTTCAGGAGATACACCTGCACCCCCGCCGAAGTCAGAAGCTCCCTGCCAAGACCGGCCTTCTGCTCCTGATCCTCCGAAGGTGCCGCATCCTTCCGCAGAAGCACGGCAGCCTGTGCCGCCTCCCGGGCCGCTGCCTCAATGGTCATCTGGATCCGCCGCTGGGTATCCAGCATGTCTATGGG
>DMCD01000016.1:0-588 GCA_003445895.1 Lachnoclostridium sp.
GGCGCCGTATTCTCCTGGCGGAGGATATGGTGGTCAACGCCGAGATCATGATGATGGTGCTGTCCATGCGCGAGATGGAGGCAGAGCTGGCGGAGAACGGAAAGGTCGCCGTCGAGATGTTTGCCGCCCACGAGGCAGGCTACTACGACGCCATTCTCATGGACATGCGGATGCCTGTCATGGACGGCCTGACGGCCACCCGGGAGATCCGGGCCATGGACCGGAAAGACGCAAAGACCATCCCCATCATCGCCCTCACGGCCAATGCCTTCGACGAGGACGTGCAGCGCAGCATGCAGGCGGGCTTAAATGCCCATCTGTCAAAGCCCGTGGAGCCGGAGGCCCTGTTCGGGACGCTGGAGAGCTTGATTAAGAACTGACGGTAAGGAGGCACATAATGTTTTGTACCAGCTGTGGAAAACAGATACCTGATGAAAACCAGTTCTGCACATACTGCGGCGCAAAGCTGAGACCGAGAAGTGCCGTGCAGCAGGATGGTCGGACATCGCAGGATGGCGTGAACCGGGGGCAGCAGGATGCCCGGACCAATGCGTCCCGCCGCCCGGAGCGGGAGTGGACTCCGCCGGG
>DMCD01000016.1:731-6220 GCA_003445895.1 Lachnoclostridium sp.
GCCGAACCGGAACCGGGCAGAAAGAAATCCATTCTTCCCAAAATTGCCATTGCGCTCATTGCGCTGGCGGTGTTCTTCGGTGCGGCCTTTTTCGGCTACCGGGTCTTCTCCGCAAACGGGGAAGAGACAGTAAAAGAAGCCCGGGAGGATAAAGATAAAAAAGATAAGAAAAAGAAGGATGCCGAGGAAGAAGACGAATCCGTGAAAGAAGAGGAGACGGAATCCGGGGAAGCCGCTGCAGAGACCGCCGCAATCGAAAACGCATCCGCTGAAACCACTGCCGCTGCAGAAACCACCGGGGCTGACACTTCTGCCGGCGGGAATACGAAACCAACCATAAACAAAGAGGAAAGTCTGGCAATTTCCAGAAGATTCAGCACCATGGAAAACGCGAGACTGGCGGATATGGCATGGTTTACTGAATTGAGGCAGAATACCGACAATCCGGACAAAACCATCATCGGACGCTCCTTCCGGTTTGACCAGATCGATCCCTGGATCGGCAGCGGCGGATGGAAAGCGATGCTGATTCCGGTCACCGAATTGAACACAGATACGCATGTTCATACAGGCAATGTTTTTATAACACTATCCGGAGAAAGTGAAGAGGATCCTCTTCAGGCTGCCCTGTCTCTGACCCGTGGGACGTCGATTGACCCCGCTACGGGAAAAGAGGAAAAAGAATCGGGAACGGACATGTTTATCGGGGAGTGGACCGCGGATACCGGACATATTACCGCGGATAATCAGGCCGGCACGATGGTGATCGAGGCTATGTTTGCAGAAAATGACACTTCCAGACAATACGCCTTTGGGGACCTGCAGCTGGAGGGAACCGGAGACTATATGCTGATTATGGTGCGGGATAACAATAGCCGCGCCGGAAATGAAACTGCCGGGAATGAAACCGTGGGAAGCGGAACATCCGGGAGTTAACCGGAATACCCGGAGGCAGCGAAAAAAGCGGAAGACACAGACAGATACGGACAGATAGGCGGGGGACATATGGACGTATACGGCGAATACAGACAGAAACTCCGGACGCCGGATGAGGCGGTCCGGTGCATAAACAGCGGAGACTGGGTAGATTACACGGTGTCACTGGCATTCCCGCAGCTGCTGGATGCTGCGCTGGCCAGAAGAAAAGAAGAGCTGCACGATGTAAAGATTCGGGGAAATCTTCTGTTCGGCCCGATACAGACGGTGGAGTGCGACCCGTCCAGAGAACACTTTATCTACAATACCTGGCACTGCTCCGAGTACGAGCGGAAGCTCTGCGACCGGGGCCTGTGCAACTACATCCCCATGGTGTTCCACAACGTGGTGCCTTACTATGAGCATTTCCTGACCGTCAATGTGGCCATGGTGGCAGTCACCCCCATGGACCGGCACGGATACTTCAACCTGTCCTGCTCCACTGGAACGGTGAAAGGGATTGTGGACCGGGCGGACATTGTAATCCTGGAGGTAAATGAGCGCCTTCCCCGGGTCTTCGGCGGATTCGGCGACTGCATCCATATCTCCGAGGCGGATTATGTGGTGGAAGGCGAGCATCCGCCTCTGCCCGAGTTCGTTCCCGACAAGCCGACCGACATCGAGAGAAGCATTGCCGGACACATCTTCCCTTACATTCCGGACGGTGCAAACCTGCAGCTCGGCATCGGCGGAATGCCCGGCGTGGTCGGGGAGATGCTGGCCCAGTCCGACTTAAAGGATCTGGGGATGCACACCGAGCTCTGCACCGATGCCTATGTCACCCTGCACGAGGCAGGGAAGCTCACCAACCGGCACAAGCAGGTGCTGCCCGGAAAGGGTGTGGCAGGCTTTGCCTTCGGCACCCGGAAGCTCTATGACTGGCTGGACGAGAATCCGGGGCTTGCTTTCTGCCCGCTGGAGTTTGTCAACGACCCGACGGTTATCCGCCGCATCGACAATATGGTTTCCATCAACGAATGCCTCGCCGTCGACATCTTCGGCCAGGTATCCTCCGAGAGCGCAGGCCTCAGGCAGATCAGCGGCACCGGCGGCCAGCTGGACTTCCTTCTGGGGGCTTCGGAATCCAACGGCGGCAAGGCCTTCCTCTGCCTGCCGTCCACCTACACGGACCGGAAAGGACACCGGCACAGCAATATCCTGCCGCACTTCCACGGCGAGATCGTGACCTCCCCCAGGTCCCAGGTCTTCTTCATCGTCACCGAATACGGCGCCGTGAACCTGGAGGGACGATCCACCTGGGAGCGGGCCGAGATGCTGGTGAGCGTCGCTCACCCCGACTACCGGGATGAGCTGATCGAAGCGGCAGAGAAGATGAAGATATGGAGAAAATCGAATAAACGATAGAATCCTTCTTTTGCAGGTAGTAATGCCACAAGAACCCGTTACAATAGAGAATAAGAACGCTGTTTTCAATACATGCAGCAGCGCCGGATACGAAATAAGATACCTTATACTCTTTGTAAATACGGGAGGATAAACATATGAGAAAATATATCGGAACGCTTGCACTCGTTCTCTCCGTAACCTTGGCGGGCTGCGGCAGCGGAGCCGCGCAGACGGCGGAAGCCGGGAAGACAGCGGCGGAGGAAACCCAGGCAGCAGAAGAAAAAGCAGAGGAAAAAACGGAAGGTGCAGCGGCAGAAACAGCCGAAACCTCCGGGGCAGCAGAGGACAAAAAAACTGCCGCAAATGATGCCATCGCCGGCGAACTGGCGGCAAAGAAAGAAAAGAAGGCCGATGAAAAGACCGATGTCTTTGCCGAGATGGCCGGCTGGGAATATGAATTCACCAGCGGTGCCGGTGCCTGGGCAACAGAGCTTGCCGTCAATGCGGACGGTACGTTCTCCGGCACATTCCACGATGCCAACATGGGCGAGACCGGGGAAGGATACGAAGAAAACGGTACCCTGTATCTTTCGGAATTTACGGGAAAGTTCGGAGAAGCGAAAGAACGGGAGCCCTTCATCTATGAAGTTCCCATCGAGGAAATCAATTATAAGAATACGCCGGAAACGGAGAAGATAGAGGACGGAACAAAATACATTTACGCCGAGGCCTACGGCCTCGCTGGGGCAGACAGCCTCCTCGTCTATCTGCCGGGAACCCCCATAGAAAAACTGGATGAGGGCTACATGAGCTGGATCACCCCGCTGCACTTCCGGGAGTGGATAAGCGAAAACTCCTATCTCGACCTGCCGGAAGACCTTCCCTTCTGCGGCATCTATCATCAGAAAGAACAGCTGGGATTCTTCTCCTGGTCGAAAGAAGGGGAAAACAGGCAGTATATGGTAAATCGCTACGGCCTGCCCGGCCTTGTGAATGAAGTGGCAGAACTCTATGAAGACGGTACCTACCACTATCTGGACCGGGATCCGAACGGCATGATATTTGTGGACAACTACTGCTTTGAAACCTCACCGACAGATCTGGAAGGAAGCAGTGAAGACATAGGCAGAGCGGCCATCGGCCGGACCGACGAGGGAGAGACCATGCATGACTTCTTCTGCATGGATTACGACAGCATCGAATACATGGCAAGCGTCATGAGCCTGAACGGAGAAACCACCCGGTACGCCTTCTGGGACAATGGCAGCGGCGAGGATCTGCGGAACTGTTCCGCCCGTATCCTCATCAGCGGCGACTATACCTATGTCTATATCATCTCCGTAGATGCGGACGAGGAACTCTACAAGGGCGAAGGAGCGCACTTCTATCTGTCCTCCCTCACCCTCTCCGGAAAACCGGACAACCTTTCCTCTGCAAGTCCGCTTGGTGCAGAAAAGAAGATTCTCGGATATGTGAAAGCGGATAAAGCAAAAGATACCCTTCTTGCAGATGAGGTAACCTGGGTCAGCGGAGAAGATACCGAGACCCTTGCCCGGTACGGCATCGACCCGGAAGACATCACCAACGACTATGCCATCGTAGATGCCGACGGCGACCATAAGGCATACCAGGTGGCAGAAGATGCACCCTGCTACGTCCAGTATCCGGGAGAAGACAAAATCCACGGATTCGTCACCCAGGAAGAGCTTCGGAACTATCTCGGAAAAAACGGCGACGGAAAACTTCTTGAGCTGATACTCGATAAAAACGATAAAGTAACCTTCATCTACGAGCCCTATACGCCGTAAGAACCGGATTTTGAACGGGAAGATGGAATTCTGAACAAATGATTGAAAACTGAACGGAATTCCGAATTGTAAAGCCGGAGAGATGAGACCAGGCATTGGTCGTCATCCCTCCGGCTTCTTTTTAACTTCCGGGGAATGACTTTGGACGGTGGCCATCAATTCCCGTTGTTTTGCATCACATTTTTTATACGCATTGCGTAACAGAACGAATTGTGATATCCTGTATATGTGCACTGCATACAGCAACTTGGTTCTAAAGTATTAGAAAGAAGGACAAATATGGACTGCAAGATAAATGTAAAAAAACTGAGAGAGATGACCGGGATGAACCGGAGAGAATTCTGTGAATACTTTGAGATCCCCTATTCCACAGTAACCGACTGGGAACGTGAACATCGTCATGCGCCGAACTACGTTCTCAGGCTGCTGGAATACAAAATTCAGATGGAGAACCTTGTAAAAAAGAAATAATATCAGGAAAAACACCTGCATAAGCGAGTGTTTGCCCGGAGAGTCGGAAGGGAGCTATGCCAGCGCCGGACTCGCAAGAGAAAGGAGCTGATGCCAATGGTCACATACGCGGATTTGTTCCAGTTTGTGATAATGCTTTGCGCTGTAGCAACACTGATTATTGTCGCAACACGCAAAAAGTAGCACCCTCTGCCCACGAAGCTAAGGTGCTACCTTTTGTGTAGTAACTAAGTTTGCCGGCGGCTGGCCGTACCCCAGCGTCCGACTCTCTTGTTAAAAGTATTATAACCTGTGAGAATTCACTTTTCAACTGTGAAAATATTATTGGGAAAAACACCCGCATAAGCGGGTGTTTACCCGGAGAGTCGGAAGGGAGCTATGCCAGCGCCGGACTTTTAAGAGAAAGGAGCTGGTGCCAATGGTCACATACGCGGATTTGTTCCAGTTTGTGATAATGCTTTGCGCTGTGATAACACTTGTTATTATTGCAGTACGCAAAAAGTAGCACCCTCTGCTTGGACGGCTAAGGTGCTACTTTTTGAGTAACATATAGATCGCCGGCGGCTGGCCATGCCCCAGCGTCCGACTCTCTTGTTAGAAGTATTATAACCTGTGAGATTTAACTTTTCAACTGTCAAAATATTACTGGGAAAAACACCCGCATAAGCGGGTGTTTGCCCAAAGAATCAGAAGGGAGCCATGCCAGTATGCCAAACTGGAAATTCATCTTCGACCAGAACCGCTGCATTGGCTGCGGCGCCTGCCAGGTAGCATGCAAAGACCGGCATGACCTGCCGGCAGGCCTGCTTTACCGGAGAGTTGACACGATAGAGCGGAATCAGCGCTGGTTCCACTGGACCGACGCCTGTCATCACTGCGAGAATGCCG
>DMCD01000204.1 GCA_003445895.1 Lachnoclostridium sp.
TCACCGTTGTGGAAGGGCATCCAGTAATGTACGAAGGACTTGTACTTGGAACCGTCCTCATTGGTTCCCTGAAGATAACGATCCCTCTCCTTAGAAAGAATCTGATGGGCGCCCACGGTGGTCTCTCTGCCGCCCAGTCTGCCGGTTACGCAGGGTGACTGCCATACCAGCGTATTGTGCAGGTAGCAGTAAACCATCTGCTCGGCAATGCTGACTTCCACGCAGGATACACCGTAGGGATTCGGCCGGTCGCCGACCGCGGGAAGCTTTACGGCGATACCCTTCTCATCCACCTCGATGCCCTCGGGAGTCCGCTCCGACACATACATGGCGCCTGCCGGATGGGTCGCATCGCCCGGTTGGGCCAGATAGTAGTCATCGTGGCCGATGGTCTGCCAGCCGGTCAGCATATGGCCTTCCGCGTCAAACAGATACCAGTGGGTTCCAATCTCTGCCCATTCGCCCTTTATGACGTCTCCCCGGTGATAATAGGACCAGGTGCCGTCCGCATTGGCCACCCAGCCGCTGGTTCCCGGACCGGCGCTGTTCTGCGGCGCGTTGATGTCATCGTAGGCCGCCGCGGAGGTCATGGCAAAGGACAGGGTCATCATCACTGCCAGGAACAGCAGCGCCAGACGGCGAAGTCCTCTGCGGGTTCTGCCGCCTGTGACATTCATTCTGTCATTCATTCAGTCTCTCTCCCCTTTTTACTTTTCACTGTGCAGGTCCCTTCCGCGGGACCCCGGTCCGTCTGCAGGCAGATGCGTATTCTTATTCCTCTGCATAAAACGGACCATTCTTATTATATGCCGCCGGAACTCATCAGTCCAGCAGATTTCTGCAGGATGCGCCCGTATCGGTATTATACGTCAGGCAGACGTTGTTGGTGACGCCGCCGGTCTCATGCACGCAGACCGCTCTGCCGTCCTCCGCCCAGCGGAGGAACATCAGCACATGGCCGATGGTCTCGTCCGTTCCCGCGCGGATAATGATGTCACCCGTCTGCAGGTTCTTTCTGCGGATACCCCGGCCCAGATGAATCTGGCCGGCGGTGCTCATCTCGGGCAGCTTCCTTCCGAGGCCGTGCCAGTAGGCCCAGGTGAGCCATCCGGAGCAGTCCAGTCCCCGGAAAATCCGGCCCTTGTAGTCCGCCGCGATGATATTGTAGAAATGGTTTCCGTCATAATCGGGAGAAACCGGCTTTCCGCCCCAGTAATAGGGGATCTTGCCGATACTTTCCAGGGCTGTCTTCGCCAGTGCCAGACGCTCCGGTGAAAGGTTCTCCGGCAAAAGCGCCAGCTGCTCCTCGATCTCGCCCTCGGTCAGGGGTGCTGTCTTGGAGAAGAGGCTGACCGAGAGGCCGTAGTCCTCGTACCAGTCGGATTCTGCCAGTCTTCTCGCCTCCTCCATGGTCTGGTTTGTCCATCCCCACCAGCGCTCATTCATATTCTCCGCGCTGCTTCCAATCTTGTCCAGCCGGAACAGGTTCTTCTCCCCGTCCATGGTCCAGACCGTCACCTTCACGCTCAGGTCCAGGTGGCCCGGACACTCCTGGTATTCTTCGATATTGTCGTAGCCGGCCTCATTGCCCTGCTCGGCGATAAGGTCCGCCTCCAATGCCGCAGCCTGCCCGGTCGGGTCGGCAGAAACCTGTCCGGTCCCGTCCGCTGTGCCTTCTGCCGCCTGCACCATGACCGCATCTCCCGCTGCCCCGGCATTCTGTGCCAGCTCAGACGCCGTCGCCATGGCGAGAACCGCATCCCCGGTATCCCCTTCCAGCTCGGAGGAGGTGGCCTTCTTCGTCCGGTTGCCCTTCTTCATGGCCTTTTCCACGGCCTCCCGGGTCAGGCAGTCCGTGTCGTAATAGACCTTGCTCATGGACATGGAGGACTTGTGGGATGCCTTCCACAGCTCATTGGCATATCTGGAAAATGTTTCCGTATCCCCCGGATCGTGGTACCAGGTATAGACGCTGGCCATGGCCAGAATCTGCTTTACATTCGATACCTCCGGCGTCGCCGTGCCGTTGGCGTCCCGGACATCCACGCGGATGTGGTTCCATTTGCCCACCACCCAGGTGGACGGGTCGTCCGGATTGTGCTTTTCATCGGTAATATTGTACTTTCCGAGAAGAGAAGCCCGGCTTCGTCCCAGCTGGCCGGCCACCTGCTCCGGCTTTCTGCTGCTGGCGCCGAACACTGACTGGTTCCAGCTGTTGTCCTTCTCGTACAGTTTTTCAAACAGTCCTCCGCCGAGGCTGGTCAGCGGATCCTCGGGGTCCGCGCCCTCCGGATAGACATCCGCCAGATTGAAGCGGTCCGCCGCAGGAGATGGCTTCACTTCTTCCGTTTCGGTCTCGGGCTCAGTCTCCGGCACGGTTTCCGGCTCGGTCTCCGGCACCGTCTCCGGCTCGGTTTCTTCGGGTGTTTCTTCTATCACATATGTATGATAATCCGGTGCCCCTGCCGCACTGCTTCCCGCACAGACCGCCGCGCCGGCCGCGGCCATCATGGCTGCAAAGAGAAGCTGCGCCAGTGCACTGTTTTTCCATCCTATCACCAGGTAGTTCGCCTCTTTTCGGTCTTTCGTTCTTGCCAGATGCACCAAATCTTAGTATAACACAAGAATCTGCATCCGAGAACCACAGGATTTTGCTCCCAAGGCCCCATTCTATGCTATAATATCTCCCATACGCCGGTCCGCAGAACCGGCAGACAGAAAGCGAACTGAAATCATGAATAAGATTACATACAGCGACCGGGATCTGGTCCGGCTCCTGGTTCCCATTCTCGCCGACCAGTTTCTGGCCATCCTGGTGGGACTGGCCGATTCCCTGATGTCCGCGGCGGTGGGCAGCGCTGCCATCTCCGCCGTCTCCCTGGTTGACTCCGTAAGCAACCTGATGATCTACATTTTTTCCGCCATGGCAGCCGGCGGCGCGGCGGTGGCCGGCCAGTATCTGGGCAGAAAAGAAGAGCAGAATGCCCGGGCGGCGGGACAGCACCTGGTACTTCTTCTGGGCGCGGTCTCCTTCGCCGTCATGCTTCTGCTCTACATTTTCAAAACCGATATTCTGCGGCTGCTCTTCGGAAGCATTGCCCCCGATGTCATGGCTGCCACCAACCGCTACTACACCATCGTGATGGCCTCCATTCCCGCCATTGCTCTCTATAACGGCGGTGCGGCCCTCTTCCGCGTCATGTCAAGAAGCGACATTCCCTTCCGGACCTCCGTTCTGATGAACGGCATGAACGTGGCGGGCAATGCGCTCCTGATCTTCGGATTTCACATGGATGTGACCGGCGTCGCCATCCCCACGCTCCTTTCCCGGTGGACGGCAGCCGTGGTCATCTTTATCCTGCTTGCAAACCCGAATCTCACCCTGTCCGTATCCGGCATACGATCCATGAAGCCCGACGGGAAGCTTCTCCACAACATTCTCTACATCAGCCTCCCCAGCGGGGCGGAAAACGGGATGTTCTATCTGGGACGGCTCATTCTGTTCAGCTTCATCTCCACCTTTGGAACCGCCTCCATCGTGGCCAATGCCATCGGCAACACGCTGGGCGTGTTCCACTGCTTTGCCGGCAACGCGGTAGCCATGGGCCTTGTCACGGTCATCAGCCAGTGTGCCGGTGCCGGCGATCACGAGGGTGCCCGCTATTACATGAAGCGGCTGACTCTTACATCCTACGCCCTCATGGCGGCAGTCAACCTGACCCTCATGGTCCTCCTCGTACCGATACTGAACCTCTACGGCGTCTCCGGAGAGGCAAGGCACCTGGCCATGGTGGTATCCCTCATCCACGGCAGCGCGGCAATCCTTATCTGGACGCCGTCCTTCCTGATCGCCCATTTCCTCCGGGCCTGCGGCGATGCCTCCTTCACCATGGTCATCAGCATGATATCCATGTGGATCTTCCGCGTGCTGTTTGCCTGGATCTTTGCCAGAATCTTCGGTCTGGGCCTCATCGGCGTCTGGCTTGCCCACTCCTACTTTGACTGGACTGTCCGGAGCATCATCTTCATCCTGCGCTACCGCAGCGGTATCTGGAGGAAGAAAGCCATCGCCTGAGGTATTTTAATATACCGCCCGGTACGTCTGCCCGCCGCAGGACACATAGACGGTCCCTCTGTCCGGGGAGACGGAGACGTAGCCCAGAGTTGTTCCGGAATAAATGTCCATCATCTCAAAGCAGAACCCGCCGAGAGGATAGAGCTCATAGTGGCCGGTTCTGGAGCCGAAGGCATATTCATCCATGGACCAGTGCTCCACGCCGGAGCCGTAGGTCTCCGACTCAAACTTGTAGGAATAGATGCTGCCGTCATAGGCGCCGCCGGTATAGGGTACGGTTATGTCGCTGCGCTTTCCCCACCGGGGCTCCCAGGCTCCGGAAGCGCCCACCCAGTAGCCGTCCGGCGTATAGTTGTTCACCACCATCGTGCCGTCCGGCCCGATATAATAGTTTCCGATCCAGGTATTGGCCGCGTAGCTGCCATTGCCGTAACGGTAGGCCCACTCGCCGGACTGATACTGCTCCCAGCCGGCAAAGGCTGTGCTGCACATTGCCAGCGCCATCATCACTGCCAGAATAAGTGAAATCCATCTTTTTTTCATAGAAAAAACCTCTCTTCCGTCGAAAACACAGAAAAACGGTACCACTTAAAGTATAGTACAATTTCTGTATCCTCGGCGGAGGAGAGGTTTTACTGTCATTGACAATCGTTATCTGTTCTGTCCCGATCAGTCCACTGCCACCGGAGCCCAGCCGTAATCCTTGAAGAAGTCGATGTCCAGGCCGTTGGCCTTCACATAGTTCTTGATGGTGTCCACGCGGAGGTCATCGTTGAGCTCGCTGTTGAGAAGAACATTGGCCATCTCCGGATGGTCTGCGCAGATTCTCTCCAGAGACTCCTGGAAGTTTGCGCCGTCGTCTGCACTCTCAAATCTTGTCACCACATATCCGGCTGCGGTCTGTGCCAGATGCATCAGGCCCGGATAGCTTCCGCCGGCGGTGTTCTCCAGTGTCTTGCCGGTCAGGTTGTAATTCAGAACCCAGAAATCGCCGTAAACCTTAATATCGTTCGGATTGGAATCATCCACGCCGGCCACCTGGATATTGGGAATCATAACGTCCGCTGCGCCGTACTGGCTTGCCATCTTCTCCATATAATCGGTGATGGCGTTCATGATGGCTGCATTGCCGGTGCCGGTATAACTGTAATCCGGAAGGTCTGCCTTCGCGGTCTGTGCAGCAGTCTGTGCAGTGGTCTGGGCTGTTGTCTGTGCTGCTTCCGCTGCCGGGGATGCGGCATTGGCTGCCGCATCCTTCTGCAGGGTTTCTTCCGCCGGGCTTTCTGCAGGAGTGGTCTCCTGAGCAGCCGTCTCAGCTTCGGTATTGTCATTCAGTTTTTCCAAAGTATATCTTCCGTCCTCGGTCTCAAAGATGCCGTAGGTGCCGTCGGACTGGATCAGCTCGCCGATGCATCCGCCGTTGGTCCACAGGGTGTAGGCATCCACGGTGGAGCCGTCTGCTGCGGTGAAGCG
>DMCD01000172.1 GCA_003445895.1 Lachnoclostridium sp.
CCGGATCAGATAGAGCAGGGTGAGGAAGGCCATGAGACTTCCGATGATCAGCAGCACGAAGCCGACGATGTAGAAGTTCTGCATGGACCGGTATTCATAGTCGGCCCGGGCGTAGGAATCCGCTTCGGGGAAGCGGGTGTCCACGGCCAGCAGCAGGTAGAAGTTGCTGCCGTCATAGGGGTTGTTGGCCGCCAGCGCCGGAATGGTATTCAGCGTGATGGACTGCAGATTCGTGTCATAAAACACGGAATTGCCCGGCAGGTAGGCGTACTTCCCGTAGGTGTGGACATTGTCCGGGGTCAGGTCCGGATCATTGGTAAATACGTCCGTATCCCCGTTTTTCGGGTCGCTGTAGGCGATCTTGAAGTGGAGATTGGACTTCTTTACGATGAACTGATCCTGCACCGCGTAGTAATCGTGGAGGGCATCCATGATCTGCAGGGCCGTGGCCTCCAGACGGCTTCGGGTCATGTTGGGGACAAAGTCCTCATAGACCACGTCCGGGTCGGCGATGCTCCACATCACGTAGCCTTCGCGGTTCTCCAGGACTTTCTCCGGGAGACCGCCGTAGATGTAGCTGAAATCCTCGCGGATCTGATAGCCTCTGCTTTCCAGATAGCTGATGAGGTCCTTCAGGGTGTAGTCGGTCATCTCTGTGGGACCGTACATCATCCGCAGAGCCCGGCTGTCCACAGCCGCGGCCCTGTCCCTGGCGAAGGTGTCGCTGTACTTGATATAGCGGAAAATATTGTTGAGGTCCGCATTGACCTGCTGGTTGAACTGGGGTGTGTCCTCATAGCGGACGTTTTTCACCCGGGTGATTCCGACCCCCAGGTTGTCATTCAGGTACAGAGTTCCCACGCCGAAGAGGGCGATCATCAGAAAGAGCAGATGGAGCACGGTGGCTATCTGCTTCCTGGTCCGCAGGGGCAGTATGGGTATGTGCTGTTCCATTACTGTTTTTCCACCTTATAGCCGACGCCCCACACCACCTTCAGGTACCGCGGTTCCCGGGGATTAATCTCGATCTTTTCGCGGATATGGCGGATATGCACCGCCACGGTGTTGTCGGCGTCTATGGCCTCTTCATTCCATATCTTCTCGTAGATTTCGTCGATGGAGAATACCTTGCCGGCATTGCGCACCAGAAGGAGCAGGATGTTGTACTCGATTGGGGTCAGCTTCACCGGCTTTCCGTCCACGAAGACTTCCTTATTCTCATCATTGATTTCCAGACCGCCGCAGCGGAACACATGGGTGTTCTCCGAGCCGTCCAGATTCCCCAGCTGGGTGTAGCGTCTGAGCTGGGACTTTACTCTGGCCACCAGCTCCAGGGGGTTGAAGGGTTTCGTGATATAATCGTCCGCCCCGATGTTCAGTCCCAGGATCTTGTCCGTATCCTCGGACTTCGCGGACAGAATTATGATGGGGATGCTGCTGGTCTCCCGCACCTTCATGGTGGTCCGGAGACCGTCGAGCCCGGGCATCATCACGTCCAGTATCATCAGGTTTACTTCATTGTCCTTCAGGAGATCCAGGGCTTCCTGGCCGTCATAGGCCTTGAGAATCCGGTAGCCTTCTCCGTTCAGATAGATCTCGATCGCTTCCACGATCTGCCTGTCATCGTCGCAAACCAGTATTGTCTGCATGATTCACCTCATTCTTTCTGCGCAGACTCTGCGCTATTATATTTTATCCCATGGAGACGCTTCTTGCAACCGCATACCTTGCGGGGATCCTAAGGGAACCTGACGGAAATGTGAAACTACTGTGAAATTTCAGATGGAAAGAAAAAAGTCGGTTGTGTTAGAAAAATTCCTGGTGTATAATACGATAGCCGAAAAATGAGAAAAGGGATCATCCTGAAAACATAAGGCATAACGCAGAACAGAATACGGAGGACAGATAAAGATGAAAAGAATTGCAAGCTTCGGCGCAGCCCTTCTTGTGAGCTGTGCGATGGCATTTTCCATGACGGCCTGCACACCGACCGCCAATAACCCGCTTCAGCAGGAGGCACAGTCCCAGGCGGAAGCAGAGCGCCAGACCAACCCCGACGGCGAGATCTATGAGACCGTGGACGGCGCGGAGGAGAAGCTTAATATGGTGGTAACCGATGAGCCCAGCATCATGGTCTCTGTGTATACCATCAATGAGAACGGCACCGGCCTCAAGCAGAACATGGACGCTGTGGATGTTCTCGAGGGCGAGGACCTCAGCGCGGAGGCACTTCTGGATAAGCTGGTGGAATACGGCACCGTGGAAGAGGGCGTATCCATCGACAGCTTTGAGAACAGCAACGGCAAGCTTGTCGTGAAGCTGACCGACCTGGAGAAGAAGGACGACACCATGGTGCTGGCAGCCATCTGCAACACCTTCCTGCAGAACTTCGAGGCCGATTCCATGGACCTCTATGTGGGCGGCGAGGAGATCGTGGCAGACATGGCGTTCATCAAGAACTTCAAGGAAATGAAGTAATCAAGACGCAAGACAGGGTAACGATACCAAAAAGATACGGAACATGATTACGCCGTGGCATATCGATATGTCCCGGCGTTTTCTTGT
>DMCD01000199.1 GCA_003445895.1 Lachnoclostridium sp.
ACCACGATGATGACGATGATGACGAGGAATGCTGCTGCCACCACCATGATCACGAGCATGAGCATGACCATGATCATGAGGAGGATGGGGTTCACGTCCACAATCATCACCACCATCACCATCATCACCACGGCGATGAGCATGATGCGGATGAGATCTTTACCAGCTGGGGCTTAGAGACACCCCACGCCTTTGACCGGGCAAAGCTGGAGGAGATTCTGAAGAAGATGTCCGAGACCGAGGAGTTCGGCACCATTATCCGCTGCAAGGGCATGCTGCCCACCGGCGAGACCGGCAAGTGGATGTATTTTGATATGGTTCCGGAACAGTATGAGATCCGGGAGGGCGCACCGGAGTACACCGGCAAGGTGGTTGTCATCGGCGCGGACCTGAAGGAGGATGCGCTGAAGGAGGCCTTTGTAGGCTGATTCCGGCATCGGACGAAGAGGGACCCCATCCGGGGTTTCTGATGGGAGGTTTATTATGGATGAGGAGAAAATGCCGCTGTTTCTCATCAACGGCTTTCTCGAGGCGGGCAAGACGCAGTTTATCCGCTTTACCCTGAACCAGGATTATTTCCGGACCGAGGGCCGGACGCTGCTTCTGGTCTGCGAAGAGGGAGAAGAGGAATACGACGAGCAGTTCCTGAAGGATACCCGCACAGATATGATCGTGATTGACGACCAGGAGACGGTGACGCCGGAGTATCTTTCCCGGCTGGCGGCGATCTATAAACCGGAGCGCGTTCTCATGGAGTGGAACGGCATGTGGGATATCACAAAGCTCACACTGCCCGATGACTGGGATCTCTACCAGCAGATCACCATCGTGGACGGTTCCACCTTCGATCTCTATGTGGGCAACAATGACCTGAAGTCCCTTCTGGGCGTGATGGTCCGCAGCACGGAGATGCTGATTATGAACCGCTGTGACGGTATTGAGGACAAGCTGGGCGGATATTACCGGGTTCTGAAGGGAATGAACACCGCGGTGGAGATTGTCTTCGAGAACAGCGAGGGAGAAGTGCAGAACGTGGTGGAGGAGGAACTCCCCTATGACGTGAATGCCGATGTCATCGAGATTCCGCCGGAAGGCTACGGCGTCTGGTATATCGATGCCTTTGACAAGCCGGAGCGCTACCGTGGAAAGACGGTGGAGTTTACCGCCATGGTGCTGAAGCGGCCGGAGTTTGCGGCCAATGATTTCGTGCCGGGCCGTATGGCCATGACCTGCTGCGCGGCGGATATGTCCTTCCTGGGATTCATGTGCCGGGCAAAGGGCGGAAGAAAGCTGAAGAGCCAGGACTGGGTGAAGGTCCGCGCCAGAGTGGAATATGAGTACCGTCCGGAATTCGGCGGCGATGCGCCGATGCTGTATGCGGACAGCGTAGAGCCGGCACAGCCGATCAATGATATCGTACAGTTCTGACGGCATATCCGGCAGGAGACATCGGAAGAGAAGATAAAAAAACAGGGATGGCGCTTACATACGGCGCCGTCCCTGTGCTGTTTATGAAATTACTTCAGCTTTTCTGCTGTTCAGCTTCCTGTTCCGCAATGCGGCGGAATGCCAGATCATATCCGTCGCTGCCGTAGTTCAGGCAGCGGTTGACGCGGCTGATGGTAGCCGTAGAAGCTCCGGTCCTCTCTGCAATATCAAGGTAAGTGTGTTTTTCGCGAAGCATGGCGGCAACTTCAAACCGCTGGGAAAGGGAGAGTAGTTCATTCACGGTGCAGATATCCTCAAAAAAGGCGTAACACTCTTCAACCGTTTTCAGTGTAAGAATCCCGCGAAACAGATGGTCTACTTCCTCAGATTTGATCTTATTATTCATGGCATATCCCCCGATGTAGAAAAATGATTGATGCACACTAGTAGTATTTTATCAAATTAACGCTGTAAAGTCTATATGTGTTTCCGAATATACTTACGATTTTGTGACATCCTTGACGGAGGAATCCGGCGTTTAGTATGATGGGGAGAGCAGTTTGCGCCGGTGCGCAGAGTCTATGGGGGATATTATGGATCAGGAATTTGAGATAAAGGATGCAGAAAACCGGGAAACCGGAGAAAACGGGGATAACGGTGGAGTACAGGAGAGAAGACGCCGCAGAGTGAGAAAAAAGAGTCTGCTGGACCGGATTCCCTATTCGGTGCTTATCGGAACGCTGGCGGTCCTTCTGGTGATTGCGGGAGTTCTGGCCTTTCGGCGTTCGCACCCCTCCGGGGAAGGAGAAAATCCGGAAGTACAGCTGGCCGAAAGTGAGGAGATGCCGCCGGAGACGGAGACACTGCCGCCGGAGACAGAGGATGAGAGCCTTACGGGCTTCCTGGAACGGGCAGACCGTCTGGCGGTGCAGTATGACTATGACGGGGCCATCGCATATCTTCAGGAAAGTCCCTGGGCGGAGGATGCGGCGGTGACAGAAAAGATCGCCGAATACGAAGGCATCAAGGCCACCCTTGTCCGCCAGGATCCGTCCAAGATTACCCATGTATTTTTCCACACCCTCATCATGGACAATGCGAAGGCCTTCGACGGGGACCGGCGGGAAGCCGGCTACAACCAGGTTATGACGACGAAGTCGGAGTTTGAGAAGATCCTGCAGTCCATGTATGACCGCGGGTTTGTGCTGGTCCGCCTTCACGATATCGCCTATGAGACCACGGGGGAGGACGGGGTTCCTCATTTTGTGCAGGGAGATATCATGCTGCCGGAGGGTAAGCAGGCCTTTGTCATGTCCCAGGATGACGTGTGCTATTATGAGTACATGGAAGGCGACGGATTTGCCACGAAGATGATCATCGGCGAGGATGGAAGACCCACCAATGAGATGAAGATGGATGACGGTTCGGTGCAGGTGGGAAGCTTCGACCTGGTGCCGCTGCTTGATGACTTTATCGACGAACACCCGGACTTTTCCTACCGGGGCGCCAAGGCCTGCATCGCTTTCACCGGATACAACGGTATCCTGGGGTACCGCACGGATCTATCCTATGAGACCAACGAGGATTTCAAGGCAGCCCATCCGGGCTTTGATATCGAGGAGGAGCGGAGACAGGCCATCGCCGTCTGCCAGGCCCTCCGGGACGACGGATTTGAGATCGCTTCCCACAGCTGGGGCCACCGCAATATGGGCACCATCAGCATGGACGATTTCCGCGCGGATACTTCCAAATGGGAGGAGCGGGTGGAGGTGCTGACCGGCCCCTGCGATATTATCCTCTTCCCCTTCGGAAGCGATATCGGAGACTGGCATCCCTACGATACGTCCTCCGAGCGGTTCCAGGTCCTTTATCAGGCGGGGTTCCGCTATTTCTGCAATGTGGATTCCAACCAGTATTTCGTACAGATCGGGGACGACTATATGCGGCAGGGACGCCGGAACCTGGACGGATACCGGATGTACTATGACCTGCCGGAGACGAATCCGACAAAGAAGCATCTGGATGACCTGATGGATGTGGAGGAAGTGTTTGACCGCAGCCGTCCGGTGCCGGTGCCGCCGATGGGTTAAAGAAATCCCGCCCCGGCCGCAAGGCCGGAGGCGGGATATTTCAGCGTTTTCTGGAAGGGATGGACTGTTCTGCCCTGAGCTCGTCCGCGAGGAGTTCGATCATCTCTTTTTTGATGTAGACATCAAAGGCCAGCTCACAGACGAAGGCATAGAGCCGGAGAAACTCCCGGTCTTCTTCGGGGGCGTCCGGGAAGGTTTTTTCCGCGATGGCAAACTTTTCCATCACATCCTTTTTCAGGCTTTCGCGCTGGTTCTCCTCCAGAGCGAAAATCTCCCGGTAGAGCTCTGAGAGCTCGGGGACGGAACCTTCCGCAAAGTGTTTCTGACTGAGCGGGGAGAAGAGGGCTTCGATTTCGCTGAAGGATACCACATTCTTGAAGTAATAGATGAGAATCAGCATCAGGATGTGGTTGCGGGAATACTTCTTTTTGACCGGCGCGGGCAGCAGCCGGTTCTTTGCGTAATTATTGATCATGGTTTTTGTGACAACCACTTCATCCGTGTTATGGCGGGTGCCGGCAAGGCGTTCATTCATGAAGGTTGTCACCTGATCCATGTAGAGCTGGATATCCGGGATTTCCCCCGGTTCAATATGTGTGAGACGATCTACGTAGGCCATCAGATCCTGCAGTCGTTCTTTGTTTGTTTTTTTCAATGGCGTCACTCCTGTCACAATGATTCAAATCCCGAATCGGATATTCATTATCCTATTATATAGTATTCAAAACCGTATGACAAGGGCAGAGAGAAATGATGTCGGAAAGTGAGGGTACCATGGAGAAATACAGCCGCCTTAATCCGATGCAGCAGGAAGCGGTATTTTATACGGAAGGACCGCTGCTGGTTCTGGCCGGCGCCGGTTCCGGAAAAACCCGGGTGCTGACCCACCGCATCGCCTATCTTATCGAGGAAAAAAAGGTCAATCCCTGGAATATCCTGGCGATCACATTTACCAACAAGGCGGCCGGGGAGATGCGGGAGAGAGTGGACAGCATTGTGGGCTTCGGCGCCGAGGCGGTGTGGGTCTCCACCTTCCACTCCATGTGCGTGCGGATTCTCAGGCGCTTTATCGACCTACTGGGTTATAAGAACAGTTTTACCATCTATGATACGGATGACCAGAAGGCCCTGATGAAGCAGGTATTTAAGACCCTGAACCTGGATCCGAAGCAGTTTAAGGAGCGGGCTGTGATGGCGCAGATTTCCGCGGCAAAGAATGCCATGATCGATGCGGAGACCTACGCGGCGGATAATTCGGACCGCTTCCCGGAAAAAATCACGGCACAGTGCTATCTGGCCTACCAGGAGGCGCTGCAGAAGAACAACGCCCTGGATTTCGACGATCTGCTGCTTCTCACCGTGCAGCTTTTTAAGGAGAACCCCCAGGTGCTGGAGATGTATCAGGAGCGGTTCCGCTATATTATGGTGGATGAGTACCAGGATACCAATACGGTCCAGTTCCGGCTGGTGAAGCAGCTGGCGGGAAAGTATCACAATCTCTGCGTGGTGGGTGACGACGACCAGTCCATCTACCGGTTCCGGGGCGCGGATATCCGCAATATCCTGAGCTTTGAGAAGGCATTTCCCGGGGCGAAGGTCATCAAGCTGGAGCAGAATTACCGCTCCACCGGCAATATTCTGGCGGCGGCCAATGAGGTGATCCGCAACAACCGGGGAAGAAAGGACAAGACCCTCTGGACAGCCAACGGCGAGGGGGAAAAGGCCGTTTTTAGGATGTTCGACACCGGGTACGACGAGGCAGACTTCATCGCCGGCGACATCATGAAGCGGCGGCAGAAGCTTTCAGCGGAGTACTCCGACTTTGCGGTGCTCTACCGGACGAATGCCCAGTCCCGCCTTCTGGAGGAGAAGCTCATCGGCTATAACATTCCCTACCGGCTGGTGGGCGGCGTAAACTTCTATCAGCGCCGGGAGATCAAGGATATCCTGAGCTATCTGCGGGTTATCGCCAACGGCACTGATGACCTGGCGGTACAGCGGGTGCTGAATGTGCCGAAGCGGGGCATTGGACAGACCACCGTGGGAAAGGTTGCGGTATTCGCCCAGGCCAATGACCTGAGCTTCTATGAGGCCCTGCTCCATGCGG
>DMCD01000004.1 GCA_003445895.1 Lachnoclostridium sp.
CACGGATATCTCACCGGCGAGCAGACCGTCTGCCCGCACTGCGGCCAGAAGACCGAGGTTTACAGCCGTATTACCGGCTACTATCGTCCGGTTCAGAACTGGAACGACGGCAAGGTGCAGGAGTATAAGGACAGAAAGGTCTACAACATCGGCCGTTCCGTGCTGCAGCACCAGGGACCGATTCCGGCACCGGTGGATGATACGCCCTTTAATCCGGAAAATGTAACCGTCATCGACAAGACACCGAAGACCCGCGTGGACAGAATCGCCGAGGCGGTGAACACCATCGAGATGGAGAATCCGGAGATGCGGAACGTCCTCTTCTTCAAGACGCCCACCTGCCCGAACTGCAAGGCAGCAGGTGCTCTGCTGGACAAGGCCGGCATCCACTACACAGCGCTCAACGCCAACGAGGAGAAGGAGCTGGTAGAGAAGTACGGCATCAAGCAGGCTCCGACCATCGTCCTGGTAGACGGCGATAACTTCGAGAAGTACCGCGGCGTCTCCGACATCAGAGGCTGGCTCAAGACCGTGCCGACGAGACATTAATTTAAGAAATAACAAAATGATTTGTCTTTGGCGCCCGGAAACGGGCGCCATGTCTTGTTATTCATTATGAAACAGACCTGAAAATCTCTGATGCCGGCCCGAGTTGAGCTTGATAAGCCTCAATTTTGCGTTGGTACAGCTCAGGGGCTGTGAGACAGGGCAGCAGGGATGTATATTTCAATTCCGAATTCCTTTTTTTCAGGACAATACAGCCCAGATGAATTATACTTGAGACGCAGGGGTGTATTTTCAGATGCTATGTGATGATATCTGAACTTTATTTGTGGAAATCAGAAAAAATACAGCTCTGATGGTCCCAGTTGAGACCAGAGAGATGTATGCACAGACATACGGCCAATGCAGGCCGGAATAATACAGCTCAAATTGGGCTGAGAATCCAGGGAGAGCTGAATTCTCTCCCGGCCCCGGGACACAGACTCAGGCCGGCAGAAAGAAGCAAGTTTGTTCCGGCCGGTGGCTTACCCCGGCCCCGGGACACAGACTCCGGCCGGCAGAAAGAAGCAAGTTTGTTCCGGCCGGTGGCTTACCCCGGCCCCGGGACACAGACTCAGGCCGGCAGAAAGAAGCAAGTTTGTTCCGGCCGGTGGCTTACCCCAGTCCCGGGACACAGACTCCGGCCGGCAGGAAGAAGCAGGTTCATTCCGGCCGGCGGTAACAGAAGAAAGATGAGGAGAACACTATGTACGACGTAATCGTGGTCGGCGGCGGCCCCGCCGGCATGACGGCAGCGCTCTATGCGCAGAGAAACGGCAAATCTGCACTGGTCATCGAGAAGAACGGCTTCGGCGGCCAGATTACCCACTCCCCGAAGGTGGAGAATTATCCGGGAACTTTGTCCATGAGCGGCAATGAATTCGCTGACAAGACCCTGGAGCAGATCCTGGCCCAGGGCGCGGAGATTGAGATCGACTGTGTGACCGGCATTAAGGATATGGGCGAGTACAAGATCGTGGAGACCGAGGAGGGAAGCTTCGAGGGTAAGACCGTGGTCATCGCTACGGGCGTAAAGCACCGGATGCTGGGCCTGGAGGGCGAGGAAGACATGGTCGGCGAGGGCATCTCCTTCTGTGCGGTCTGCGACGGCGACTTCTATGCAGGAAAGACAGTGGCGGTGGCCGGCGGCGGAAACTCCGCCCTGCAGGAGGCTATCCTTCTGGCAGAGAAATGCAAAGAAGTCATCATGCTGCAGGATCTTCCGAAGTTCACCGGCGAGGCAAAGCTGCAGGAAGTTCTCTTTGCAAGAGACAACGTCCGGGCCATGACCGAGGTGAAGATCAACCGTCTCATCACCGAGGGCGGCGAGCTCCGGGGACTGGAGATCGAGAGCCGCAGGGACGGCCATTCCCAGGAAATCTCCTGTGACGGTCTGTTCGTGGCCATCGGCCTGATTCCGGAGAATGAGCCCTTCAAAGATCTGGCGGAGCTGAACAATTACGGCTATTTCGACAGCGATGAGCAGTGTCTTACAAAAACGCCGGGTATCTTCGTGGCCGGAGACTGCAGAAGCAAGTTCGTGCGGCAGGTAACCACCGCCGTGGCCGACGGCGCCACCGCGGCCCTGGCAGCGTGCAGATATATAGATATGAATTAATATGGATTTATTCGAATACGCGGCAGAAAGCCGTAAGACAGAAGAAGCGCCGCTGGCGGCCCGGATGCGCCCCCGGACCCTGGATGAGGTGGTAGGACAGGAGGAGATTATCGGAAAAGGAAAGCTCCTCTACCGCGCCATTCAGGCGGACAGGCTGAGCTCCATCGTGCTCTACGGCCCGCCCGGCGTGGGAAAGACTACCCTGGCAAAGGTGATCGCCAACACGACCTCCGCCGATTTCCATCAGGTGAATGCCACCATCGCCGGAAAAAAGGATATGGAGCAGGTGGTGGAGACGGCGAAGCAGAATCTGGGCGGCTACAACCGGAAGACCATCCTCTTCATCGACGAGATTCACCGGTTCAACAAAGCCCAGCAGGATTATCTCCTGCCGTTTGTGGAGGACGGCACCCTGATCCTTATCGGCGCCACTACGGAGAATCCGTATTTCGAGGTGAACGGGGCGCTGCTGTCCCGGTCAAGAATCTTTGAACTGAAGCCCCTGACAAAGGAGAACATCCTGACTCTGATCCACCGGGCCTTCACCTCCGACCGGGGCGTGAAGAACTACGGGGCGGATATCACGGAAGAAGCCGCCGAATTCCTGGCGGACGTGGCCGACGGGGACGCCAGAGCCGCTCTCAATGCGGTGGAGCTGGGCGTTCTCACCACCCAGCCTTCGGCCGACGGGAAGATTCATATTGACCTGAAAGTGGCCGAGGAGTGCATCCAGAAGAAGTCCATCCGCTATGACAAGACCGGAGACAATCATTATGATACGATCGCAGCCTTCATCGAGTCCATGTGCGGGTCCGATGCGGACGCGGCAATCTATTATCTTGCCAGGATGCTCAGCGCCGGGGAGGATGTGAAGTTTATTGCCCGACGCATGATGATTGCAGCTTCGGAAGAAGTGGGCAATGCGGACCCCATGGCTATCTGCGTGGCGGCCGCGGCGGCCCAGGCCGTGGAGCGGGTCGGCATGCCGGAAGGGCGTATCATTCTTGCCCAGGCGGCGGCCTACATCGCTTCAGCCCCCAAGTCCAATTCCGCCTACCTTGGCATCGACAAAGCCATGAAGGTGGTGCGGGAGACCGGGAATCTTCCGATACCGCCCTATCTGCAGGATTCCAGTTATAAGGGGGCGGCGAAGCTCGGCCGGGGCGTGGGCTATAAATACGCGCATAACTACCCGAATCACTGGGTGGAGCAGCAGTACCTGCCCGATGCCATAAAGGATATGCGGTTCTACGAGCCCAACGACATCGGCCACGAGCAGGTCTTCAAGGAATACTTCCGTAAGATTGGCAAGGATCCGGAACGGTATCAGTATAAAGACCCGGCTGAAGAGGGGAATCCCGACCGGCCCTGGGAAGAATAACAATACAGGAAAGCTCCTGTTTCACCGAATGAATGGTGAGACAGGAGCCTTTTTTCAGTTGTTCTGAAAGGTATCCAGAATCGTATCCCGGAGAGCCAGCGTGGCACGGGAGTGATATCGCCCCGGCGGAAGTGCGATCCCAAGGTCAAAGAGGATCCGGTCCTTTCCCAGAGAGATGTAGTTGGCTCCTGTGAAAAAACGGTGGGAGCAATAGTAAGTAAAAGCGATGCCCTGCCCCGAAGCGGCCATGGAAGCAGACAGAAAAGCAGACATTTGTTCGTTGTGCACATGGGGCGTAAGGCCATGTTCCCGGAAAATGCGCCGGGCTTCTCTTCCCAGGATGGTGTCGGCGTCGCTCAAAAGCAGTTCATAATCCATGAGGTCCGGAATCTCGATATAGCGGGAGAGGCCGGGCAGGGCAGAATCCGGAAAGGCTTTGGTGCGGGTATTGACCGGATGATTCGGGCTGGTGATCAGGCAGATTTCATCCTGCAGCACAATATGTACAGCAGTTTCCAGCCTGGAAAGGGGCAGCATGACCAGAGCCAGGTCAATCTCTCCCCGGATGAGCAGCTGTTCCAGTTCGATGGAGTTTCTTTCTGTGAGAATCACATGAATGTTGGGATATTTCATGTGAAATGCATTCAGAATCGGGGGCAGCAGGAAGGTCCCGCGAAAGGTACTGATGCCCATCATAACCTGCCCGGACTCCAGATGATGAAGGTCCTGCACCTCATCCCGGGCCCGGTGGTATTCCGAGAGCGTTCCATAGGCGAAGCGCACCATAATCTCACCGGCTTCGGTGGGACGAACCCCGGTGGAAGTCCGGAAAAACAGGGGGCTTCCGATCTGAGCCTCCATGGTTTTAAGAAACTGGCTGAGACTGGACTGTGCCATGAACAGGCGCTCGGAAGCACGTGAGATGCTCCGCTCTTCATAAATCGCAATCAGATAATTCAATTCTCTTATATCCAAGAAGCTGCCTCCTTTTTTCGCCGGCATACAAATCCTGTGAACGTACCCGAGTTCTTGCCATCGGTTTTACCTATATCAAGTATAGCATATTTTGCCTTTCGCCGATAGCATAAGACAGCTATGATGGGATTAACAAAAAACAGTGCAGACAGGAGGAAGACATGGGAAAGGTATCAATGCGCGGCGTCTGTGACATGCATGTACATACGAATCCGGATCTCCGGCTTCGTGCCTATAACGATTTTGAACTTGCGGATGCGGGCGTCCGGGTCGGGGCCCGGGCCATTGTCATCAAATCACATCTCGGGTTTACGGTGAACCGGGCTGCCATGGCAAATGAATACGTTCGCAGGATTTACGGTGAAAACACCGGATTTACCATGTATGGCGGCGTGGTTATGAACACCATCATCGGCGGAATCAACCCCGAGGCAGTAGAAAAGGGCCTGAAGCTCGGGGCAAAGGAAATATGGCTGCCGACCCAGTCTGCCAGAAGGCATCTGGAAAAACTGGGCGGAGACCCCGCAAAGGGAATTACCTTTGTGAAGGATGGGAAGGTCGTGCCGGAACTTTTGGATGTTTTCCGGCTGGTAAAAGACTATGATGTGGCTCTGGGTACGGCCCACGTTTCCCCCGGGGAAGCCTTTGTGGTGATAGAAGCTGCCCGGGATGCGGGGGTAAAGAAGATTATCGTGACACATCCGGAATGGTGGGTTGTGGATATGACCGTGGAGGACCAGGTACGGCTGGTGAAGGACTACGACGTGATTCTGGAGCGGTGTTATGCCCAGAACATGGGAGGCGGAAAATACAAGTCCAATCTTGCGGACAATCTGGAGATCATCAAAACCGTCGGATACCGGAACGTTATGGTGGATACCGATGGCGGCCAGACGGAGAACCCTCACTGGGAACTGGCGCTGGAGGAGTATATGCAGTATCTGGCAGACCACGGAATCCCGGAGGAGCATATCAACTATATGACAAAGACCCTGCCCTGTCATCTGCTTGGCATCGAGCCATTTCCGGAGGAGTAATGTTCCCGGTGTTCTGCGCGGAATACTACAGACACAGAAATAACATCACGATAGAAGAGAGGAAAATATATGCTGAGTATCATTATCGTACTTTCGATTGCGCTGGCCATTTATCTCGGGTATAAAACAAAAATCAATACGGGCCTGTTCTGTATGGTCTTTGCCTATGCGATAGGCTGCTTTATCATGGGTCTTAAGACAAAGGAAATTATCTCCTTCTGGCCCACCAGCACGATGTTTGTCATCCTGTCGGTTTCCCTGTTTTATAATTTTGCGGCAATCAACGGAACGCTGGAAAAACTGTCCGGAACGCTTCTGTACGCCTGCCGCCGGTTTCCGGGAATGCTGCCCTATGCACTGTTCGCGGTAGCGGTCATCCTTTCCGTTATGGGAGCAGCCTACTTCACTGTACTGGCCTTCCTCGCCCCCATCACCATGCTTATCTGTGAAGAATCCAAAATGGATAAGCTTACCGGAGCCGTGGCCATCAACTGCGGCGCTCTGGCCGGGGGAAACTTCCCCACCGCAGCTCTGGGCGTTGTATTCCGGGGACTGGTGGATTCTTCCTATGAGGCGGCTCCGGAACTGAGTGCACCGGACAGTTTCGGGATGCTGATGCAGATATTCGGATTCGCCGTTCTGTTTTCACTGATTCTTATCACCATTATGCGTTATGGCTTCAAGGCAAACCGTTCCATCGGAAAGGGAGTGGAATTCAGAAAACCGGAGGCCTTCGAAGGAAAGCAGAAGAAGACGCTCTTTCTTATGTGTGTGATGATGGTAGTGGTTCTTATTTTTCCGCTGCTGAAAATGATTGCCCCCGGTATAGAGATATTCTCTGTGCTCGGCGGGAAGATTGATGTCGGTCTGGTTGCCATATTCTTCGCTGTTCTGGCTCTTCTGATGGACCTTGCCCCCCAGAAGGAAGCCATTGCCCGGATTCCCTGGAATACCATCATTATGATTGCCGGGGCTGGCATGCTGATTGCAGTTGCGGTAAAAGCAGGCACCATCGAGGCTCTGTCCACCTGGATCGGAAGCAATGTCCCCACCTTCTTTGTCCCGATTGCTTTCAGTATTGTAGGCGCCATCATGAGCTTTTTCAGTTCCACCACGGGCGTGGTTGCTCCCGCGCTGTTCCCGTTGATTCCCGGACTGGCAGCCTCGACCGGACTGAATGCGGCGGCACTGTTTGCCTGCACCATTCTGGGAGCCCAGTCCAGCGCCATAAGCCCCTTCTCGTCCGGCGGGTCCCTGATTCTCGGGTCCTGCGGTGACGAAGAAACCAGAAATACGCTGTTCGGCCGGCTCCTCATGGTTGCGGTTCCCATCAGCGTAGGTGTTTGTGCTCTATACAACTTTGCGGTAGCTATGATTCTTTAACACAGAATGTCTGAGACTTGAATACATCCAGAAACGGAGGAATAGAAGAATGAACAGAACGATCACGGTTTTTCGCGGAGACGGAATCGGACCCGAGATTACAGACGCGGTTCTGAGAATACTGAAAGCGGCGGATGCGCCCCTGGACTACGAGATATTTGAGGTGGGGGAGGCTGAGTGGAAGCGGAATGGCGAGCTGATTCCTGCGGCCGCGTACAAATCCTTTGAAAAAACCCGGGTACTTCTGAAAGCCCCCATCACCACCCCGGTGGGAACGGGATTCCGCTCTCTGAACGTAACACTGCGGACCAAATACCAGCTCTATGCAAATATCCGGCCGATCAAATCCAACGCCGCGGTGAAGACACCCTACCCGAATGTGGACCTGGTCATTTTCAGGGAAAACACCGAAGGAATGTATGTGGGAATCGAAAACCAGGTGGATGAAGATACCGTACATGCTATCCGTCTTACCACACGCCCGGCGGTGCAGCGTATCATCCGCGCAGCCTTCGAATATGCAAAAGAGCATGGCCGCAGAAAAGTAACCTGTGTGCACAAGGCCAATATCATCAAGCTTTCTGAGGGAATGATTCTGTCTGAATTCCGGAAGATTGCGGAGGAATACCCCGAAATCACCGCTGAGGACAAGATTGTGGACAATACCTGCATGCAGATGGTAATGCGTCCGGAGCAGTTTGACGTTATGGTAATGGAAAACCTCTTCGGAGATATTCTTTCTGACCTGGGAGCAGGCCTCATCGGCGGTCTGGGACTGGTGCCCTCCGCCAATATCGGAGATGGATATGCCATGTTCGAGGCGGTTCACGGCAGCGCGCCGGACATTGCCGGCCAGAATAAGGCGAACCCCACAGCACTCTGCTGGGCGGCATGCATGCTTCTGGAGCATCTGGGTGAAAAGGAATGCGCTTTAAGAATCCGCAAGGCTGTGGACGAGGTCCTGAAGGAGGGTTCCTGCCTTACCGGCGACCTTGGGGGACAGGCCGGAACCACAGAGTATGTAGACCGGATTCTCGAAAAGCTTTCCCGGTAAACCGAAAAAGCGTCAAAAGAATACAGCAGTTTATCACATCCCTGCCGGTTTCGACTGGCAGGGATGCGTTTATCGTGATATGATGATTTCATAATATGAATTCAAACAAAGTCCCAAAGAACAGGGGGCAGAATCACGCAGCGGGGAGGTGCGGAAGTGAAAAAAGTATTGCAGTTAGTCAGTGACGACTTTGAAGACCTGGAACTCTGGTGCCCGGTGATGCGGCTGAGGGAAGCCGGCGCCCAGGTGGACCTGGTGGCGGAAAAGCCCGGAAAATATCACGGCAAATATGGTGTTCCCTGCGAGGTGGAGCTCTCCTTCAACGATGTGGAGGCAAAGGACTACGATGGTATCCTCATTCCCGGCGGCTGGGCTCCGGACAAGCTCCGGAGGTTTCCGAAGGTTCTGCAGCTGGTGCGGGAAATGAACACGGACGGCAAGCTCATCGGCCAGATCTGCCATGCGGGCTGGGTTCTCGCCTCCGCTGAAATCCTGGAAGGAAAGAAAGTTACCAGCACCCCGGGCATCAAAGACGACCTGCGCCATGCCGGCGCCATCTGGCTGGACGAAGCCTGTGTTGTAGACGGAAACATCGTATCCGCCAGACGTCCCCCGGATATCCCGGAGTATGAGAAGGCGCTGGTGAAGGTGCTGTTCGGGGAGTAAAACCCCTGGCGGAAGTCAATCTCTGTGACAATCTGACAGGTTAACACGCATGAAAACCCGTGATACAATAAGTGAAAATCAAGAGAAACTATGCAAGGAGGAATCCATCATGAACAAGATTGCGACAACCAACGCTCCGGCCGCCATCGGCCCCTACTC
>DMCD01000052.1:0-2268 GCA_003445895.1 Lachnoclostridium sp.
AGCCTGCTTAATCTTTCCGAGAAGCTTGCCGTACTTCGGACCCACCGTCTTAAGCTGCGGCTTGAAGGTATAATTGGTGAATTCGCGGACATCGTCCTTAAACTCCACCTTCCGCACATTCAGCTCATCCCGCACGATATCCTGATAGAACTCCGGAAGAACTTCCTTCGCCTTCACATACATGCCGGCGAGCGGCTGACGGTTCTTGATGTTGGCCTCGTTGCGGCCTGCGCGTCCCAGAACGACAATCTTCAGAACCTCATCCATCTTTGCTTCCAGACCTGCATCCACCAGGGTCTCATCTGCCTCCGGGAACCGGCACAGATGTACGCTCTCCGGTGCGCTCTTGTCCAGATTCACAACCAGGTTCTGGTAAATGTCCTCGGTAATGAACGGCACCATCGGCGCTGCCGCCTTGGCGATGGTCACCAGTGCGGTGTAGAGGGTCATGTAGGCATTGATCTTGTCCTGCTCCATGCCCTTGGCCCAGAAACGGGTGCGGCTTCTGCGGACATACCAGTTGCTCATGTCATCCACAAACTCTTCCAGTGCCTTTCCGGCCTCCGGAATCCGGTATGCGCCCAGGCTCTCATCCACAGCCTTCACGGTGGAATTCAGCTTGCTGAGAAGCCACTTGTCCATGACGGCCAGCTTCTCATAGTCCAGGGTATATCTGGTGGCGTCAAACTCATCGATGTTTGCGTACAGGACGTAGAATGCATAGGTGTTCCACAGGGTGCCCAGGAACTTTCTCTGTCCCTCGGTCACGGTCTTGTCGTGGAAGCGGTTCGGCAGCCACGGAGCGCTGTTGGTGTAGAAGTACCAGCGGATGGCGTCTGCGCCGAAGGTATTCAGGGCATCCATCGGGTCAACCGCATTGCCCTTGGACTTGGACATCTTGTTGCCGTCCTTGTCCAGCACGTGTCCCAGAACCAGGCAGTTCTTGTAGGCCGGCTTGTTGAACAGCAGGGTGGACTCGGCATGCAGGGAGTAGAACCAGCCTCTGGTCTGGTCCACGGCCTCCGAGATAAACTCTGCCGGGAATTCCTTCTCGAACAGATCCTTATTCTCAAATGGATAGTGAAGCTGTGCATAGGGCATGGCGCCGGAGTCAAACCAGCAGTCGATAACCTCCGGTACGCGGTGCATGTCCTTTCCGCACTTCGGGCAGGGGATTACCACATTGTCCACATAGGGGCGGTGAAGCTCGATCTTCTCATTCTCCGGCTTTCCGGACAGCTCCGCCAGCTCTTTTCTGCTTCCCACGCTCAGCTGATGTCCGCAGTCCGGGCACTCCCAGATATTGAGCGGGGTACCCCAGTAGCGGTTGCGGCTGATGCCCCAGTCCTGGATATTCTCCAGCCAGTTGCCGAACCGGCCTTCGCCCAGGGACTTCGGAATCCAGTTGATCATCTGGTTGTTGCGTACCAGATCATCCTTCACCGCGGTCATGCGGATAAACCAGGATTCTCTTGCATAGTAGATAAGCGGCGTATTGCAGCGCCAGCAGTGGGGATAATCATGCTCAAACTTCGGAGCGGCAAAGAGAAGCCCTCTCTTGTCCAGTTCCTTCAGGACCTCCGGATCGGCGCTGACTGCGCCCTCCTTCATCTCCTTCTCGGTGGGCTTGCAGCGCATGCCGGCAAAGGGAGTTCCTTCCTTCATCTTTCCGTGGTCATCCACCAGCTGGACGAAGGGTGCATCATACTTGCGGCCGACGCGGGCGTCGTCTTCACCGAAGGCCGGTGCGATATGAACGATGCCGGTACCGTCGGACATGGTGACATAGTCGTCGCAGTAGACGAAAAATGCCTTCTTGTGCTGCTTCTCCACCACGTCGGCAGCGCACTGGTACAGGGGCTCATACTCCTTGTATTCCAGGTCTTTGCCCTTCATGGTCATAAGCACCTCGTAGGCCTTCTCTCCCTCTTCCTTTGCAAGGGATCCGAGAACGGTGTCAAGAAGGGCCTCGCCCATGTAATAGATGCAGCCGTCGGCGGCCTTTACCTTCGCATAGGTATCTTCCGGATTCACGCAGAGTGCGATGTTGGACGGCAGCGTCCAGGGTGTGGTGGTCCATGCCAGGAAATAGGCATCCTCATCCTTCACCTTGAAGCGGACGATGGCGGATCTCTCCTTCAGCGTCTTGTAGCCCTGAGCAACCTCATGGGAGGAAAGCGGTGTTCCGCAGCTCGGGCAGTAGGGAACAACCTTGAAGCCCTTATAGAGCAGGCCCTTATCCCAGATGGTCCGGAGTGCCCACCACTC
>DMCD01000052.1:2424-4141 GCA_003445895.1 Lachnoclostridium sp.
TTCCATACACTCTCCTTGCACTTCTGCACGAAGGGCTCGATGCCGTAAGCCTCGATCTCATCCTTGCCTTCGATGCCGATCTCCTTCTCGACTTCCAGCTCTACCGGAAGACCGTGGGTGTCCCAGCCGGCCTTTCTCGGCACCTGGTATCCCTTCATGGTGCGGTAGCGGGGAACCATATCCTTGATGACGCGGGTCAGCACATGGCCGATATGGGGCTTTCCGTTGGCCGTCGGCGGTCCGTCATAAAACATGTAGATCGGATCATCCTTGCGGTCTTCGATACTCTTCTCGAAAATGCGGTTCTCTTTCCAGAACTTTACGATCTTCTTTTCTTCTTCCACGTAATTTCTGTTCGCAGAGACTTTGTCGTACATATCTTCCTCCTTGCAATCAGCGGTTCAAAATAAAAAACCCTTATCCCGCAACAGGACAAGAGTTCTTGCTATACCACCTATTACTGCCTACAATCCATAAGCGCACCCGTTAACGGAGGTAACCGTCGAAGCCTACTTCCTGCACCGTTTCTGCGGGGGGTTTGGTCCGAAACTCGGGAGTGATCTTCACCTCCGGTATCCTGCAGCGGGATCCCACCATCCCCGCCTCTCTTGGGCTATCCTCCGGCGCTACTGTCTCCGTCAAAGTTTTTATCTCAGATATTATAAGTTGCAGCGGTTCCCATGTCAAGAAATTTCGGGGACGGGACTGCCCTCTTCTGTCGCCCTCCGGTTCCGTTCGGGTCCTGCCCGTCTTTTCTGCATCAGATGCATCAGAATCTTTTATTGTTAAGGAATTATCATATCATTGTCATTTCCTATGATTATTGGTATAATTACATGAATGTATGCACTTTTCTGCAGAAAAATACAAAGGAGAACACTATGGAACCCAGAAATCTGACCCTGCTGACAGACCTTTATGAGCTGACCATGATGCAGGGATATCACGAAATTCCCCACGCCAACAGCACTGTCGTATTTGATGCTTTCTTCCGCACCAATCCCCACGGCAATGGCTTTGCCATCGCAGCCGGTCTCGACCAGGTCATTGATTATATCAAGAACCTGCATTTTTCCGATGCTGACGTGGACTACCTGAAGAGCCTCGGCATCTTTTCCGACAGCTTTACCGAGAGTCTCCGGGACTTTAAGTTCACCGGCGACATCTATGCAATTCCCGAAGGCACGGTCATGTTCCCGAGAGAGCCCATGCTGAAGGTTATTGCCCCCATCATGCAGGCACAGCTGGTGGAAACCGCCATTCTGAACATTCTGAATCACCAGAGCCTGATTGCCACAAAGACGGCCCGCATCGTTCATGCTGCCCAGGGAGACGGCATCATGGAGTTCGGACTCCGGCGCGCCCAGGGACCGGATGCCGGCATCTACGGCGCCCGCGCTGCCATGATCGCTGGCTGCATCGGCACTTCCAACGTTCTCACCGGCAAGATGTTCGACGTCCCGGTCAAGGGAACCCACGCCCACAGCTGGATCATGAGCTTCCCGGATGAGCTGACCGCCTTCCGCGAGTATGCAAGAATGTATCCGAATGCCTGCATCCTGCTGGTAGATACCTATGATACCCTGGATTCCGGTGTTCCGAACGCCATCAAGGTATTTAAGGAGATGCGCGCCCAGGGCATCAAGCTCTCCTTCTACGGCATCCGTCTGGATTCCGGCGACCTTGCCTATCTTTCCAAGAAGGCCAGAAAGATGCT
>DMCD01000091.1 GCA_003445895.1 Lachnoclostridium sp.
TTCATCCATCCGCGCCGGATTCCCGAAAGCTCCGAATCGAACTCGTCAAAGAAGATCAGCGGGATTTTATCTCCCCCGGCGCTCAGGGTCTCATGCAGCGCCAGGAACAGCTCCTGCGGGTCGCTGTACTGGGACAGATTTAGGGTGGTGGTCCGGAATCTGCCGCAGCTTTCGGCGATCTGCTTTACGCCGAAGGATTTGCCCGATCCCGGAGGGCCGAATACCGCCACCGACAGGGGCTGCATTCCGCTTCCGTCCTCCAGCATGTCACGCTGGGCGATATAATCGTCAAACAGGGCCCGGATGGTGTGATAATTCTCGATCTCGTCCTTGTCGACGGTGGTCATCTTGTTGTACCGGCAGAAGGGCACCCGGGAGAACAGTTCCTGCGGCCCCTCGTAGACGATCCGCTCGGCCACCGCCAGGTATCCGCCCGGCTGCTTTTTGCAGTACTCATCCAGGATCACGAAGGGGGAAACATTTTCCAGAAGTGCCGGAAGGCTTCGCTCCGGAACGGCGATTCTCTGCACGCTTCCTTCCTTCTCCCGCTCCAGAAGGCGCATGTACACCGGCCAGAGGGGTGCATCCTCCGGAAGGGTCAGAAGCTCGCCGGGATTCGGCGGAAACAGAAGGTAAAAGTGTCCCCGCTCTCTTATGAGAGCGCCTTCCTCGTTCAGAAGAATCACCATGTAGGGGTGGGACCGAAGTCCCCGCAGCGCGTCGTTCACCGCCAGCTGCAGCAGGAACTCATCGACGGTCCGCTCGTAGGAAATCCGCCTTGTGATCGGAAAATCCAGCTGCCGCAGATGCTGCATCTGAAGAAGGGGAATTCTGTCTTCCCGGAATGCATCCTGAATCTGCTGCCCCGGGATATATTCCTGATACATGTCCTGATTCAGTGTCATAGTCTGTCCTGTCCTCTCTGTATTTCCAATTTACAAAGCAGGCAGCCATAATCCATGACTGCCTGCGCGCTGTTTTTTGTCAGATGCTTTCGGTTACGCCGTTATCAGAAGTAGCACTCTCCGTTGGCGTTCACATACCACTGGCCGATGTACTGGTTGGTCAGCATATCGCCGTTCGGTCCCACATAGTAGTAGATGTGCGGATTGTCCGCCTTCACGATCCACTGGTTGGCGGCCATATTGCCATAGGCGTCGAAGTAATACCACTTGCCGTTGATGAGCTCCCAGCCGTTGGCTGCGAAGGTGCCGTTGGACTTGAGGTATCTCCAGATGCCGCCGTACTGCTGCCAGGTACCGGTTGCCGTGGACCCCGGGCCGCCGGAGGAGCTGCCGGAGCTGCTGCCGGAGGAACCGCCGCCGCTGTGACGGTTCTGGATGGCGTTCAGCTTGCTGCCGTCCACATGATAATCGCTGGACTCGTCTTCATCGGTATACTTGCCCGGCCACTTTGCCTTGACCTTGAAGTAATAATAGCCGGTCTGTCCTCTGTCGGCAACAGCCTGGGAGAAGTTCACATTGCTGCCGCCGTTGGAGGTCTTGGAGGTGACCTTCTTGCCGCCGTGGTACAGGGTGACGGTGTAGGTCGCCTTGCTGCGGTAATCCGCATCCCACTTGGCGATCAGGTTGCCGTTGGAGTAGCTCCAGTAGCAGTCGGTAATGCGGGAACCCGCATACTTTGCATTCTTATTGGTCTTGGTCACCGATGACTGTGTCACGTCATCGTCATACCAGGAATACACTCCGTCGGAATCGTGGTAGGTATACTCACTTCCCCGTGCATTGTATTCCAGATAGGTGCCGTCATCAAAATACTCAGTATAACCGTTGCCGGTGGTCTCCACCCGGCCGGCATAAGCCGGAAGGGCCATTGCGGCCGCCATCACTGCTGTCAGTACGAAGCAGGCCAGTTTTTTCATCTTCATAACTCCGCTGCGGGAACTGATTCCCGCGCCTCCTTCCCGTTTTCCCTCTTTCTGCTGTTCCGGCAGAAGAATAATCTGTGGATTCAGCGCTGAAAATGCACTTCACAGATTATAATACATCATTCTCCGCCGTTTTTCCATAGCAATTTCCGGGATCGGAAAAGGTGCCGCAGAACTCTGCGGCACCTCGGGTATTGCTGATTTATTCTGTTGCAGGATTCAGCGTAAAGATTAGTAAGCCAGAGCCTTTCCGTCTCTTCTCGGGTCAGCGCCTGCACGGAGTGTGCCGTCCGGCTTGATCTCGATACCCTGTACGCCGCCGAAGAACAGCTGCCATGCGCCCTTGTCGGTTACTGCGTGGCCCATCTCTTCAAGCTTTGCGACAGTATCTGCGGTCACCGGTGTCACACCGTCAGACTCGTAGCAGATATTCTCGGAAGCATTGTCGTAGATACGTGCGCAGTCGATGGCATCCTGGATGTCCATATCATAGTCGATCATTCTCTGGATAACCTGAGCGATGGTCGGGAAGATACGGGTTGCACCCGGGGAACCGATGGTCAGGAAGGGCTTGCCGTCCGGATAGAGAACGATGGACGGGCTCATGGAAGAAAGCGGCCGCTTTCCGCCGGCGACGCAGTTGGTGCTCTCCGGATTCGGGGAGAAGTCATCCATCTCGTCGTTGAGGATGAAGCCGTAGCCCTCCGCTACAACCTTGGAACCGAAACCGTAGTTGATGGTCTTGGTGCAGGCTACCATGTTGCCTTCCTCGTCGATGACGGAGAAGGAAGTGGTTGCATAGTGCTCAAGCTCTTCCGGGGTAGCTGCAACATAGCTGCCGCTCTTCTCCGGATCGATCTGCTCGAAGCGGGACTTTGCGTATTCCTTGCTGGTAAGCTGATCCAGCGGAACATCGACGAAGTCGGTGTCGCCCATGTACTGTGCTCTGTCGGCGAAGGCAATCTTGAAGGCCTCGGAGAACATGTGCACATACTCGGGGGAGTTCACTTCCAGAGATGCCATGTCAGCATTCTCCAGGATGTTCAGAATCTCGCAGAGGTGGGTACCGCCGGAGGATGCGGGCGGAAGGGAATAAATCTTGTAGCCCTTGTACTCGCCGACCACAGGCTCGCGAACCTTAATCTCATAATTTGCCAGATCTTCCATGGTCATCAGGCCGCCGTACTTCTGGGTGGCGTCCACCATAGCCTGAGCCACTTCACCGGTGTAGAAGGCATCCTTGCCGCCGTCGCGGATCATTCCCAGGGTCTTTGCCAGATCCGGGTTGGTGAGCTTCTCACCGACCTCATAGGGCAGCTCCAGGTCATTCAGGTAAATCTTTGCCAGTGCGGGAATACCCTTGATCAGGCCGTACTCACTGTCCAGCTCTTCCTTGAAGGTTGCGCCGATGACATAGCCCTCGCTGGCCAGGTCGATGGCGTCCTCGAAGATCTTCTCTCTCTCGATGCCGGAGCCGTAGGTATCCAGCATGTACTCGATACCGGCAACCTCACCGGGAACCGCGACGGAGAGACCGCCGTACTGGCTCATGGGAGCCTTGGCAGATTCTGCGTCCGCACCCTCGGGGGTGTAATCCTTCACGTTGCCTTCCTCATCCAGCCACATCTCCGGTGTTGCCGCTGCCGGAGCGACCTCACGGAAGTCGATGACGGATACCTTGTCGTCCTTTGCGCTGTAGACGGTCATGAAACCGCCGCCGCCGATACCGGAGAAGTAGGGTTCCACAACGCCCAGGGTGTAGCTGACGGCTGCGGCCGCATCAAACGCGTTTCCGCCGGCCTGGAGCACGTCCATACCTGCCTTGGATGCATACCAGTTGCAGGATGCCACAGCACCCTTCTCGCCGGTAGCGTCACGGTCGTCCTTCTTCTTCTCGAGATTCTCGTCGAAGGGAAGCCA
>DMCD01000129.1 GCA_003445895.1 Lachnoclostridium sp.
CGCAGTCCGTCGCCGGTGACTTCAAACTGCCGGTCACAGTTCTGCTTGGCCCAGTTCAGGGCGTCTGTCCCGAAGTAGCAGTACTGGTTCTTCACATAACCGATGACACTGCCGGACTCGATCTTGGTCCAGGTATCCCCCGGCTCCTCGATGTGGGCCCGGTCTCCCATATAGAGCTTGCCTACCACCTCGGCGTCCTCGCTGCCTTCTGCGCGGACATTCACATACTCTTCCGCGTGGGGCATGAGGTACTCCTGCCAGGCCAGCTCCTCTTCGGTCAGCTGCGGCTCCGTCTCCGGAGGCGCCGTCTCTTCCGGGGCGGTTTCTTCTGCACCGGCGTCAGCTCCGGTGGCGTCACCCGCTTCTCCGGCTGCGCTGCCATCTGCGTTTAAGGCTGCGCCGTCTGCTCCGCCGGACATGCCGTCGGCACCCGCTTCTCCGGCCGCCGTTCCTGCTCCGTCCGTACCCGCTGCTCCGTTTTCACCCTGCGCGAACAGTGCTGCTTCTTCTGTCACAGCAGCGGCTTCCTTTTCTGCATTCCCGCGCTTTATGGCCGTTCCCGCCAGCGACGCGATCCCGACAACGGCCAGAGCTCCGATGCCCAGAATAAACGGGGCATATTGCTTCAGCCTTCTCTGTGTTCTTCGTTCCATAATCCTTTCCTCATGAATCATAATGAGTCCGTCCGAGTATTATAACAATTTACGCATAAAAAGTCAAAAAACAGGTGCTTTTCTGGGATTCACTCCCCAAAAAGCACCTGCTTTTCGAAATTATCCGGGCCGGATGCCCCACTTTACCGTCCATCGCCGGAACGCTTATCTTCCGTGGAATGCGATCGGCAGCGTGATGATCTCCTCGCAGATCTGCAGAACCGTCTTTCCGTCGGTATCCACCACCACGTCCGCAGCGTCTTGGTAGAGCTTCTCCCGCTCTGCCATCATCTCCGCGATAGCCTTCACATTCTTCTTGCCGCGAAGCTTCGGCCGGTCGTCGCTGTCGCCGATACGGTCGAGAATCGTCTGGGGGCTCGCCGTGAGCAGAATAATGCGGCTGTGGGTTTTCAGCGTATCGATATTTTTCTGCCGCAGCACGGCACCGCCGCCGCAGGAGATGACGGTCTGCTGGCAGCTGACGTAGCTGGCCAGAACCTCCGACTCCAGGTCGCGGAAGTGTTCTTCTCCGTACTTGTCAAAAATATCATTGATGCTCATGCCGGCTCTTGCGACAATCTCGTCGTCACACTCCACGCTGTCCATGGCCAGCATATCCTTCAGAACCGCGCAGACGCTGCTCTTTCCGGATCCCATAAAGCCGATGAGGGCAATATTGCCGTGAATCAGGGCCTTCGCCTGCACCCGCTTGCTCATCTCCGTGATGCTGTCGAAAATCTTCAGAAGCTCATCCTCATACATATTGCCGTTCGCCAGCATGCGCAGACGGTTCTTCTGCTTCTCCTCCTGCTTCGGCTGCAGGATCGAAATTCCGTGAATTCTCTTATAGGTAATGATCTCATTGATGCAGTGCATGCGGTGTTCCAGCTGCATCAGCATCTCTTCGTCGCAGGCGGCAATTTCCTTACGAATCTGTTCCAGATCTCTCATGGTATTCTTCTCTTTCTCTATCTTCTCCGGCATTCGGGATATCCCGCATTTGCCGTGGTTTTTCTTTCTGCCCTGTTTTTTCTGCTGTGTTTTCAGCGCTTTCTGCCTTGTTTTTTACGCTTCCTGTCGCGTTTTGACGCGTTCTGCTGCAATTCTGACTGCTCTTCCATACATCTCCCGCGCCGCAGTATGCCTGCAATTATACGCAGAAAGCGGACCGAAATCAATGGATTTCGGTCCGCTTTTCCAGGCATAGCGCAGCAAATGGCGCTCAAATATCGTTTTTGGTTGATCAACGCTTTAAAGTGTTGTAGTCCTTCAATGCCGGCAGCTGCCGTTCCACACATTCATACACCACAATATCCGGCATTTCCTCATAAAACATCTCCGGCTGATAATAGTCCCGGTGGAACATAACGCTCTCTTTAAACTGGGATCCCAGCACATCCGACCAGGCCGTCCCGAAGGAATCCCTTATCATCATCAGCTTCCGCGGATCCCCGTTCTCTGTATGGTACCGGAAGGCCGTGGCAAAATCCCAGGAATCCTCCGTCATCCCGTGGGTGTCATACCCCGTCACCCGGATATCCTCCTGCAGGCCGAACACATCTGCCAGATGCACCAGCATCGCCAGGTCACCCACCTCATTGGGATAATGTTTCTTCTTCATCTCCGGAGCATCCGGAGAAGGAATCGCAATCCCCAGTTCCTTAAGAAGTGTTCTCGCGCCGATATAGGCCCCAAGATGATTCCAGTGGGTATCCGCCGGGAAGTACAGAAGCTCCGCAGGCGCTCTGGTTCCGGTCTCTGCCGTCTCCGCATTTGCCCCAGGCGCCGTGGTTCCGTTCCCTGCCGTCTCCGCATTTGCCCCAGGCGCCGCTGCAGCGGCCGCTGATGCTCCACCAGTTCCGCCGGTTTTCGCTGCCATAAGGTCTTCCATTCCCCAGATGATTTTCACGTCCGTATGGGACCGGACATAATCCATTACCTGCCTTGCGATAAACATCTCCGCCGGCTCTCCGTAACAGTCCGGCAGATATTCCGGGTACATCCGTTCCTTGTCCGGCGCGATGTAGACAACAAACTCCGCCCCGGCTGCCGCGAGGGCATTTTTTGTCTTCTGCAGATTTATGGCAAACTCTTCCAGCTCCGCCTCGGAATACAGGTTTTCTCCCTTATAATCCGTCATTGAGCTGCCGTCCGAGGAATCTCTTAAAAAGAGCCATCCCTCTTTTCCCACAATGACCTTCCCGGTGGTGTCTGTCTGAAACAGCCGGTAATCAGCCAGGCTGTTGGCGTAGATCAGCTGATTCCGGAAGGGCATCCGGTCATCAATATACTGTTCAAATGCCGCCGGAAACCCCCGGTTGATAACCGGAAACGGCGACAATTCTCGCTTTTCATAATTGGTCGTATCCAGGTGTCCTTTCGCCAGAAACCAGGCCGGCCAGGCGCCGGCAATGATAGCGGCAAACAGTGCAGCAAGGACACGGGCCTTCCCCTTTCCCATCGTTTTCATAATCCAGCTCCCATCAGAACCGGAAGTAGATAAACGGGTTGTAGGTACTGCTGGCCAGGCTCATGATGGACAGAACCATCACCACGCCAAGGAAGATAATCTCACCCCAGCTGAACTCCCAGGCCTCCAGGGCATTCTTTTCTCCAATCCGGATTCTTCTCAGAATCTCCTGGAGGATGCCCATGCCGAGAACCGCGCATACCAGCACGAACAGGGTATGATTGTCCAAAAACTCCCGCACACTGTATCCGTTTACCGGATACTGCCAGAACAGGAACATCCGCTTTAACATCTGGAAGCCCAGACGGATATTGTCCGCCCGGAAGAATACCCAGCCGATATTCGCCACAAAGAAGGCGTAGACATAGCGCAGGGGTCCGATTTTCTTCAGCACCTTATCGAAGCCGACCCGCTCCAGGATCAGGAAGCATCCGTGGAACACACCCCAGAA
>DMCD01000095.1 GCA_003445895.1 Lachnoclostridium sp.
TTTCTTCCGCCCGGAGTGCGGCAGGTGAGAAGCGGGTCATCCGCAAGAACCGTGCCGATGCCGGCCATGATCCCCATGCAGGCGTGGCGCATCTCCTGCACCCGCTCTCTGGCCGCTTCCCCGGTAATCCATTTCGAATCCCCTGTCTTTGCGGCGATCTTGCCGTCCATGGTCATGGCGTATTTCATCACCACATAGGGCGTTTTCGTCGTGATGTAGTGGAAGAATACGGGGTTCAGGGCATCGCATTCCTCCTTCAGGAAGTCCTCCTCCACCGTAAGTCCCGCTTCCCGGAGGATGGCTGCTCCCTTTCCCGCCACCTTCGGATTCGGATCTCTCGAGCCGATAACCACCCGGGTTATCCCCTGCTCCAGGATGGCCTCGGTGCAGGGAGGCGTTCTCCCGTAATGACAGCAGGGCTCTAAGGTCACATAGATGGCCGCCCCCGCCGCAGACTCTGTCAGACTCTTTATGGCGTTCCGCTCCGCGTGAAGCTCGCCCCGGCGGGCGTGATACCCTTCCCCGATGATGCGTCCTTCCTTCACGATCACGGCGCCCACCATGGGATTGGGATGACACCACCCCTCGCCCTTTTTCGCCAGGGCGATGGCCCGGCGCATATAGTATTCATCCTGTACAAGAGATTCCTTTGTTTTTTCCATAAAAAATCCCCCTGTCGGAATCGACAGGGGGGGGAGTTTTTCTTACTTATTCGCGAACACCGCAATGTCACGGTTCCTGCTTCGCAGGTACCAACTGAAAATGCCGAAAGCTTCTTCTGTGCAAGCACAGGAATCCTTCGGCATTTCCAGATGGATCGCGAATCGTAACACGCGTATTGCTAATCTTCTTCCATCCAGACTATACTGTCGGCCCCGGAGTTTCACCGGATCCTGCCTTTCGGCTCGCGGGCTTTACCGCCGATAGGGAATTTCACCCATCCCTGAAGATTCCGTATTTTGTTGTTTCTGCCCCCGACCTCTGGTTGGGGGAGCCCGTCGCGGCTCCCCGCGACTTCAAAGGAATCCGTACGGATTCCTTCATACAATAACTATAGATCCGCTGCGTTCTGCTGTCAATCAGCAGCCCCGCACTTATCATAGAATTTCCGGATATACATCCCCGATAATTACTTTGCGATATGGTAGATTTTGAGCATATCGTCATAATCAAGAACCTTGAATCCGCCGATGGTGCGCTTCTGTCCCCAGGAGCATTCCTCCGCCATGGCGGACAGTTCTTCCTCGGTGGGTTCATGGCCCAGAAGTTCCGTGAGATTGAGCGGCATATCCAGTCTCCGGAAGAAGGCCTCCGTCTTCATGATGCCTTCCTCGGCGGCTTCCATATCGTCCTGGGCAGTTACGCCGTATACTTTTCTCGCAAACTGTGCAAACCGTGCCGGGTTCTCACATAACACATAGCGGGCCCAGCTTCCCCATACGGCCGTGAGGGTCGCACCGTGGGTGGAATCATAGAGGGCAGAGATCGCCATGCCCAGCTGATGGCAGGACCAGTCGCCGTCTCTGGGGCCATCGCCCATGGAACCCAGTCCCGTGATGCCCACATGGGAAATGCTTCCGCACCACATCACTTCACTGGCCGCCTCGTAGTCCGTCGGATTCTCCACTGTCACCGGGCCGTACTTGATGATATCCCGGAACAGTCCCTCGGCGAACTCGTCCGTCAGGTGATTTCCGAGAATATTCGCGAAGTATCTCTCGGAGGTATGCATGAAGATGTCGGCTGCGCCGGCGCCCAACTGCCACTTCGGCAGGGTCATGGTGAGCTCCGGATTCATAATGGCGAATCTGCAGCGGTTGGCGTCACAGTTCAGTCCCCGCTTGGTGAAAGGCTTTTGGTCATCCAGGGTAAGCACTGCAGAATTGCTGGTCTCGGAACCGGCCGCGGAGATGGTAAGCACTGCGCCGATCGGAAGGGAGGATGCAGGCTTTTCCTTCCCGATCCAGAAATCCCAGACGTCTGTCCCGGGCTTTCCTGCCGCATGGGCTACTCCCTTGGCCGTATCGATGACGCTTCCGCCGCCGACTGCCAGGATGAAATCAGCGCCGAACTCCCGGGCCTCCCCGGTCATCCGGCGGGCAGTGGATACCAGGGGATTCGGCACAACGCCGCCCGTGGCCTTCGCCTCGATGCCGCCTTCCTCCAGCGCCTTCATCACCCGGTCAATCAGGCCGCTCTTTACCGCGGACTTTCCGCCGTAGATGACGAGCACACGGCTTCCGCCGTGTTTTTTCACCAGCTCCGCGGTCTTAAGCTCCGCATCCTTTCCGAAGACAATCTCCGTCGGTGCGTAATATACGAATTTCTGCATTTCTATCTCCTTTCACTGCGTAAGGAATCGGCGCCGGATGTTTTATCCGACGCCGGTTATTTTCTCTGCTTTATTATATGTCATCTGCCGGGTATTTGCCAAGACAGATTTTATGCCTGGTATGTAAAGGTCAGATTAGTATCCGAATGCCTGTGCCCAGTACCATGCGCCGTCCGGTGCCTGGAATGCCGCCACGCCGACGGAGACGAACTTGCCGTTCATGATGTTCTCGCGGTGGGTCGGGGAATCCATCCATGCCTGGACAACGGAGTTGGCGTTGTAATAATTCTTCGCCAGATTCTCGCCGTACATGATGGCGCTGTTGACGGTCCACCAGTCTGTACCGTTCGGTCTCTGGTGGGAGAACTTCTGCTGACACTCCTGGGCGCGCACCTGTGCGGCCTGCGCCAGAGCCTCATTCCATACCAGACCGCCGAGTCCGCCGGCTGCTCTCTGGTTGTTGACCAGGGCGAGGGTTGCCTGTGCCTCACCTGCGGTATTGGTGCTCGCCGCCTCGCCGGCCAGGGCGATGGCGCCGTCATCGATGTAGTGAATATCGCCTTCCTCTTCCTGGGAACGCGCCACGGCATTATCGTCGACGGCCTTTTCGCCCTTCGGAAGGTTTCTTACTGCAAAAAACGCTATCACTGCCACAAGAAGCAGTGCCACGATTGCGATAACTTTCTTATTATTCTTCATACCCGTTTCTCCTTTGCTGCACTCTGTGCATCTCTTCGGAAACTTCGCTCCCTCTGAGATAAATCTTATCACACATAAAGACAGGAAGTAAAGTATGCGGTCACAGGGTTCGGGAAAAATTTCGGAAATCTTGATACCTTTTCTTCTTTGTTCTATAATTTTCAGTATGAAAAGACTATTGACTATTATTCAGATATTGCTGTGCTTTTTCCTTCTGCCGGCACCGGCCGCCTTTCTTGCCGGATGCGCAGAGCCGGCACCTCCCTCCGCCCTGACGGCGCCGGAGGATCCGAATGTCCCCGGTGAGAGGGACAATACTCCGCACGTCCTTGTTCCCGAACAGGGCGGTTCGGAAATCTGCGGAAATGATGACGTTTCCATTTGCCTCTCCCACCTCGGTGACGGGTATTTCAGCGCCCGGTTTACCGGGGACTCCCCGAAGGTCAAGCTGCAGCTCACGGCGGAGAATTCTCTGACCTACACCTATGACCTGCCCGTTGACGGAGAATGGACCATTTTCCCGGTCTCGCTGGGCAGCGGCCACTATACCCTGGGCGTGTACTCCAACATCGAAGCCACCATGTACGCCGAAGTCTACGGCACGGAATTCGATGTCGCGCTCACCGATGAATTCGGCCCCTTCCTCTACCCGAACCAGTATGTCTGGTTTACCGGCGACACCCGGGCCATCGGCCTGGCGAAGGATCTGTGCTTTGCCGCCAACAATGATCTGGAGGCCGTTTCTTTTATCTACAATTATGTGATCACCCATGTGACCTACGACCAGGAGGAGGCGGAGAATGTCCAGAGCGGCTACCTTCCCGAGGTGGACGAGGTGCTGGATACCGGAAAGGGCATCTGTTTTGACTATGCAGCCCTGATGGCGTCCATGCTCCGGACCCAGAACATCCCCACGAGGCTGGAGATCGGCTATGCCGGCTCGGCCTACCATGCCTGGATCAGCTGCTATATCAAGGAGATCGGCTGGGTCAACGGCATTATCCAGTTTGACGGCACCGACTGGTCTCTGATGGACCCGACGCTGGCCTCCAACCAGGGGGACCGGAAACTGAAGGAGTTCATCGGCGACGGCAGCAACTACCGGACGGTCTATTACTATTGATGACGTACTATTGATGACGGCTATCACGGCCCTGTCCGTATCAACTGACACAGGAGTATTTTATGGCAGAACAGAAGAAAAAGATGCTTTCCAATATCCGGCTATTCCAGTTTTTTGAGCAGCTGGGGACCCTGATCAGCGCAGGCACAAGGATCGATGCCGCCCTGGACATCATGAAGGATGACGCTGACAACGCAGCGCTAAAACCCCTCATCGAGGACATCATGCAGCAGGTCCGCGGAGGTCGGCATCTCACAGAAGCGGTAAAGGATACCGGGATCTTCCCCGACTACGCCGTACAGCTTCTGGCCATCGGCGAGGAGACCGGAAAGCTGGAGGAAGTCTGCGGGGCGCTCGCCCGCTATTACGAAGAGGAGGACGACCTCCGGCAGTCCATCCGCAGCGCGGTAAGCTATCCCATCATCATGATTGTCATGATGTTTGCGGTGGTGGCGGTCCTTGTCTACAAGGTCCTTCCGATTTTTGCCCAGGTCTTCGAGCAGCTGGGTGCCTCGGTAAGCGGCGTGACAAAGATGCTGATGAACGTGAGCGAAGCCATGTCCCGCTACTACCTGGTATTTTCCCTTCTGATGCTTATGGCCGTCCTTCTCTTTTTCTGGTTTTACTGTACCGACAGCGGGAAGAAGAAGTTCCGGGACCTGATGGCGGTCTTTCCGCCCACCCGTGATTTTTCGGAATCCCTGGCGCTCACCCGCTTCGCCGGGGGCCTCCGGCTGACCCAGTCTGCCGGCCTCGACCCCTTTACGTCCCTGGATATGACCGCAAAACTGGTGGACAATGAAAATATCCGGAAAAAGATCCTCGCCTGCAAGGAGCGTCTGGAGCAGAAAGAATCTTTCTCGGAGGCTGTGAAAAAAGAAGGCCTGTTCAATCCCTTCTATGCCGGCATGATCTCCGTCTTCGCCAAAGCCGGCAAAATCGATGAAGCCATGGATTTCATCGCCGAACATTATAAGCAGGATACGGACCG
>DMCD01000255.1:0-5675 GCA_003445895.1 Lachnoclostridium sp.
CTTACTGCAATATCAGTGTCGCTACATACTCGCTGCTGCCAAATACCTTCGTCTGCAGCGAATCTTCCGTCCTCGTCTCCATCTGCATCCACAGCTCATCCGCCGCCAGCATGATATGACTCAGCATGCATCCGATGCTCAGTTCGCGCATCTTGTGCCCCACCGTCTTTTCCAGCAGGCCGTTCAGCGCAAACACGTAGATGCGGCCGGAATATACCACAAACCGCCAGGGCTGCAGGTTCAGCGCCGAGGGCGCAAGCCTTGCCGCCTTGAGGATGGTCTTCATCTGTTCTCCCGGCTCCTCCCGGAACACGCAGAGTTTATTCAATGGAAGCCGTCTGGCAAATGCCGCCTCACGCGTCAGATGCCCATCCGGATATCCGAAGGCCAGCATGGCCATAAATCTGCGGCCGTCCCTTCTTTTCTCCGGCGGCTTCACCGCGCCCAGAATGCAGCTTCCGAGTCCCTTCACCGTCATATACAGCGAAACCTGCTCCAGGATATATCCTGCATTCCGCTCACAGCCTTCCTCTTCCTCCGAGTACAGTAGCAGAAACCAGGGGGCATCCGGCTTCGCGCCGAGGATCGATGCTCCCTTCTCCCCGTTCTTCAAAAGGATCGCCTCAACGCTGATCCCTTCATTCAGACGGGACGTCTTCTCCACAAAGGCCAATATCTGGTTCCGCAGGCTTTCCGGCACTTCTTTTTTCAGATACTTCCGGACGGAATGCCTGTAATTCAGTGCCTCATAAAGATTCATAATACTCTCTCTCCCATACAACGGGCAATAAAATACCAAGTTTATTCTACCACGATGTCAAATTCGGAACAACCGAAAACCGATTGATTTTGCGGCCGGCGCCGGCTGGCGCATGCCGCCTGATTCGGTTATAATATTATTCTGTCATCAACCATATATTTGCTGAGGATTTTATTATGTCAGATACGCATATAGAGCATATCACTGAACTCTCCGAGACCCAGGCTGCGGCTGTCCGCGCCCTGGAAGAGACCTGCAGGAATTACCATGCCTGCCCCGACTTTCCCTGGGAAGACTATACCGACGTGTGGGTTCTGTGGAGTGAAGATACTTCCGATCCGGCTGCAGTTCTTGCCGCCATCGCATCTCCCGATGAAGTCGAATGCATCGCCATGACCGCCCCGGAACTGCGCCGCAGAGGCTTCTTTACCGAGCTTCTTGATGCGGCCGCAGACTTTTTCGACGACACGGACCTGATTCTCCCGGCAAAAAGCGATGATGCAGAAACCCGTCTGGCCCTCGAGGCCGCAGGTGCAGAAAAGCTTTCCACCGAGTACCGGATGGAGAAAAAACTGACCGCCGGAACAGAGGACGCTTCATCTTCGCCCGTCAAAGGCCCCGGCGTCCCGGAAGAAACCGACGCCCGGTCAGAACAAGCTTCCCGCGCTGGAAGCGCGGGGCTCACTATGGCTGTCGATAACGATGAGGGCGGGACACGGACCTATACTTTCTCCGTTTCCGATACTGCAGAGCCAGCTGAATACGCCGGCCTCTGCCGCACCCTGCAGGAAGGCGCTTCCGCCTGCTTCTATGACTTCGAGATAGATGAAAAACTGCGGGGAAAAGGCCTTGGCCGGGCTGCCCTTTCTCTGGTCCTGGAGCACCTCCGGTCGGCCGGTACACACAAAGTCTTTCTCCATGTCAGCGGAGACAACCTCCCGGCCGTCCGGCTCTACGAAAAAGCCGGATTTACGGTGACTGAGGCGATGAATTACTATCTGTATTAGGACCTGTACTAAGCCTCCTGCATCCTGCAGCTTCCGTGAATGCCTCCAGGATGCGCCCAACTCGCTGAACCTTCGCCGGTCTGAATCTTTCCGGACTGGCGATGACCATTAAGATTCACCCAACTTGCCTCTCCTTCCCTTTCCTTCGCCGTGCCCGAATCTTTCCGGGCGACCAGTGACCATTAAGATGCGCCCAACTCGCCTCTCCTTCGCCGGCCCGTATCTTTCCGGGCTGCCGATGGCCATTAAGATTCACCCCGGCCGGGAACCTGGCTTGTTGACGTATCTGCCAGGTCTTTGGCCTCCCAAAAAGATGCACCCGACCGCCAGAACGCCGGCGGGATAGCTTGTTGACGCATCCGCCACATCTTCGGCCACCCATAAAGATGCACCCAGCCGACAGAACGCCGGCGAGCGCCGGCGCGATGGCTTGTTGACGCATCCCCCACATCTTTTGCCATCCATAAAGATGCACCCGGCCGACAGAACGCCGGCGAGCGCCGGCGGGATAGCTTGTTGATGCATCCGCCAGGTCTTTGACCTTCCTAAAAGATACACCTGGCCAAAAGAACACCAATAACCACAAGAAAGGCGGTTCAGCAGAACCGCCTTCTCTCAAAAATCTCATTCAAATCTTAATACAGCGCACTTTCAAATCTCATGCTACTTTCACGGATTCCGCCAGGAATCCAGCTTCTCGATGATGCCCTTCTCTTCAATCTTCTGCCGAAGGTCCAGCATCCGCCAGTCGGTCTCGGCGATGGTTTCCGCACACTCCTTCAGCTCATTCTCCAGGTCGTTGGCGTCCTCAATCTCCAGGTGCTTCTTGTAGCGCAGCTGGTGCTCCAGGCTTGCCCAGAAATCCATGGCGATGGTGCGGATTTGCACCTCCACCCGGATGGGCCGCATCCGGTCCGCGAAAAACACGGGGACCTCCACGATCATGTGGTAGCTCCGGTATCCGTTGTCCTTCGGGCAGCGGATATAATCCTTGACCGCCAGCACCTTCACGTCGCTCTGCAGGGCCAGCATGCGGCTGATGTCATAAATGTCATCAATAAACGTGCAGATTACTCTGACGCCCGCCACGTCATCCAGATTCTTCTCCATGGACTCGATGCTGACCGGGAATCCCCGCCGCTGCAGCTTCTCCACCACGCTCTCGGGGCGCTTCACGCGGGACTTCAGCATCTCGATGGGATTGCGGGACTTCCGGACGGACAGATCGTCATTCAGCACTTCCAGTTTCGTCTTAACTTCCCGGATCGCGCAGCTGTAACGCATCATGCTCTCGCGGAACTGCTGCGCGAACTCCATCATAGATTCCGGAACTTCAATCTCCGCCGGCGCATTGATCGCAACCTGGCTGAGCTCTCCGCTCGGATTCGGATTGTTATTCATTATATCTCCTGTCGTCAATACTCAGATACTGCAATGGCGCAATACGGCAGGATTTCCTGCCTGTCACGCCTTTTCCACAGCTGTAACGGCCTCATCCAGCCAGGGTGCCTCCACATACTCCACCTTGCCCGCATCCACCATGGCCGCAACCTTCGGGTCAATCGGAATCTTTGCGAGCACCGGCAGCCCATGGGGCGCCACGGCCTCTTCAATATGGCTCTCACCGTAAACAGAAATCTTCTCTCCGCAGTGCGGGCAGACCATGTAGCTCATGTTCTCCACCACGCCGAGGATCGGAACATTCATCTTTTCCGCCATGTTGACGGCCTTGGTCACAATCATCGTCACCAGATCCTGGGGAGAGGTAACCACGATAATGCCTGCCAGCGGCAGCGACTGGAATACGGTCAGCGGCACATCGCCGGTGCCCGGCGGCATGTCCACAAACATATAATCGATGTCCTGCCACAGAGTCTCTGTCCAGAACTGCTTAATCACGCCGGCCACCACGGGTCCGCGCCAGATCACCGGCTCCGTCTCCTCCTCCAGCACCAGGTTGGAAGAAATCACATGGATTCCGGTCTCCGACTCACAGGGAACCATCAGCCTGCCGTCCGCCACCGTCAGCATCCCGTGGATGCCGAAGCTCTTCGGAATCGAAGGTCCGGTGATATCCGCGTCCAGGATACCTACGTTATTGCCCTTTCTCCGCATGGCACAGGCCAGGAGGGATGTCACCAGGGACTTTCCCACACCGCCCTTGCCGCTGACGATGCCGATCACCTTCTTTACCGAACTCTTCTCATCCAGCGGTGCGAGAAAGTTCGCCGGGTCCGGCTGGGGAATGCGGTGGCCGCGCTCATTTACCTTTTCACTCATTGTCAAACCTCACGTCAATTATCCGTATGCTTTATCTGGAAAATGCTTCCGAAATCACGAAGCGCCTGCACAGATTATCTCCGGCAGGCGTTCTCCAGCTTGCTTATAAAACAATTCTATCATACGACCTGATTTTGGTAAATACAGATTCACTTACAGAAATCTGAAGCTGGCGTGAAAATTCCATGCCCTCATGCCTGTACCTTCCGCAGATCCTTCAGGATCCCGGTCTTCTCCAGGCGGCTCACGATCAGATAGAACAGAATCGCATTCACCGGGCACTGGATGGCATTTTTGAGAAGTCTCGCGGGCAGTAGGACCATAAAGCCCTTGCCGTACAGGAAGGACAGCATCCAGGTGTTGAGAATCACGTTGCAGATAAAACATACGAGAAACTCCGCGCAGAGCACCCGTCCGAAGGAAAGCTTTTTCCGGTACAGGATGGTGCCGTAGATCAGTCCCGCCAGCATGGCATTCAGGGTAAATCCCGGGAAAAATGGGCCCGTCGGCTTCACCATGTACTTGAGGATATCCAGCAGGCCGTTGTAGATGATGCCGACCACCGGACCGAACAGGAAACAGACGAACTGATTGACCAGCGTGCTGAACCCGATCTTCAGGTACGGTCCCGCCTCGATGGTAAAATACCCGAGAATCACGGACAGCGCCATCAGCATGGCGGTCAGGGTGACCGACTTTACCTTTTTCAGCTCCGCAAAAGATGCACGATAGAGATCCAGAATAGCTTGCATAAAAAATCTCCTTCTGCACAGCTTCCGCGCAGAAGGAGAGATGTCTCTTTCTTGCAGCGGGATGCGGAATGTCAAACATGCGGGTTCCTGATGAATCCTCCGGCGGTCCGGCCATGCCGCACCGGGAGATACCTTCAGGCCGTTCTTGTCCGGCAGACAACTCCCTGTCCTGCCGGCACTGCGGAAGGGCTAATCTCTTCGCCTTCCTTACGCTGACACCCCTACTCTGCTAAAAAATATTGAAAAATAATGATTAATATCTGGTGGTCAACTCGCCGAGTCCGCTCTCAATGAGGTCCGTCAGCTTCGTCATCGCCTTTTCCTCATCGGCGCCATCACAGATCAGAGTCACCGTCATTCCCTTTTTGATGCCCGCCGCCATCACGTTGATGACACTCTTGGCATCGATGGTCTTGTTCTCGTGCTTGATGATGATGCTGCTCGAAAACTTCATCGCAGTCGCAGCAAGAAGACCAGCGGGCCGAAGATGCAGCCCTGTCGGATTAATTACAGTAATCTCTCTGCTAAGCATAATTCCTCCCCCTTCGCCGTCAGGCATATACATGAAATGCCGCGGGGAGACCGGAATCCTGCTGGTTTTCCATCCGGAAAAAGTATAGCATCTCCGGTCATTCCCGTACACTGTATCCGTAAGCCAATTTATATGACGAAGTTTACAAAACATTACTCCGCCTGTTCAAAAACTTTCTGTGCATAATTAACCGACGCCATCCCGTCGCGGCAGTAGCAGTCCGCACCGATTTTCTCCGCGTAATCCGCGGTCAGAACCGCTCCTCCCACCATTATTCTAACCCATGGCGCCTCATTTCGCAATTTCTTTATTGTCTCCTCCATGGCGGGCACCGTGGTAGTCAT
>DMCD01000255.1:5806-7063 GCA_003445895.1 Lachnoclostridium sp.
TCCTTCCCCAGGTCAATGACCTCGAAGCTGTAATTCTCCAGCAGCACCTTCACGATATTCTTGCCGATGTCGTGAATATCGCCCTCCACCGTGGCGAGAATGATGCTGCCCTTCTTCGCCGCGCCCTCGCCGGCATCGCCGAGGCGTGCCTTAATCACATCAAAGGCCGCCTTCGCCGCGTCCGCGCTCATAAGAAGCTGCGGCAGATAGAGAGTACCCTCCTCAAACCGCCTGCCCACCGTATCCAGGGCAGGAATCATATAGCGGTTGATGACAGAAAGCGGATCCTCCGAAGAAAGCACCTCCTCTGCGGCCTTCGCCGCCTGATCCCGAAGTCCCCGCTCCACGGCGCGGACAAGGCCGCGATCACCATTCTGGAAAATGTCTCCGTTCTCTTTTCCGGCAGCACCTGTCCCGCCCGCACCAGCCAGGCCGGCAGCGCCTGCTGCCGCTGTGCCTGCGCCGGCTGCATTGCCCGACGGATGCGTGCTTCCGGAAAGTTTCCTGCGCTCCGCTTCCGCCTTCTCAGCCTCCGCCTCGGCGCTGTACACCCGGATATAGTCGCTGCAGTGCGCATCCTGCGCCATCAGCGCCCGGAAGCCGCGGTAAGACCGCATCATCGCCGCATTATTCGGATTGATGATGGCCGCGGAGAGCCCGTTCTGCATCGCCATGGTGAAGAACACCGCATTCACATACTCCCGTTTCGGCAGGCCGAAGGAAATATTGGAAACGCCGAGGATCGTGCCGCCGCCGTATTCCTCATGAATCCGCCGCACCGTCTCCAGTGTTGTGATGGCGCCCCGCTCCTCGGAGCTGATGGTCATGCAGAGGGCATCCACCAGGATGTCCTTTCGGCGGATGCCGTACCTTTCGGCCTCCCGGTAAATCTTCTCCGCGATGGCAATCCGTCCTTCCACTGTCTCCGGAATTCCGTCTTCATCCAGGGTCAGGGCCACGATGACACCGCCGTACTTCGCCGCCAGCGGGAACACCGCGTCCATGGACTCCTTCTTGCCGTTCACCGAATTGATGAGCGGTTTTCCGTTATAGATGCGCAGAGCTCTCTCCAGCGCCCGCACATCAGAGGTATCAATCTGCAGAGGCAGCTCCGTCACCGACTGCAGCTCCCGCACCACATTCTCCATCATCTGCGGCTCATCAATGCCCGGAAGTCCCACGTTCACATCCAGAATGTGAGCCCCGGCCTCCTGCTGGGCGATGCCTTCGCCCAGGATATATTCCATATCCCGCTCC
>DMCD01000088.1:0-4221 GCA_003445895.1 Lachnoclostridium sp.
CCGTGACGATGTTCGTGATGCACTGTACCACGGGACGGAGAGCAAAAACCCGGTTTCCGTAACGGGAAACCAGGCTGTCATCGGGTGTGAATATCATATGGTTAAACCTCAATTCTGCTCGCCCCGGAGGGGCGGGAGCCCCGCGGCTTAGAGCGGTTCAAAGGTACGCCTGCGGCGTACCTTCTCAATTCAGCATCTGCTGCATCTGGGAAAGCACCTTTGTCTGCTGCAGCGTGGTCAGGATCGCGAAGGCGATGATGCTTCCGCCGGCGGTGCTGACCAGAAAGGGCACCACAAAGGTGAAGAGGGCAGCGCCCCCATTGCCCATGATAAACTTCGCGATGGGGAAGGCCAGCATGCCGCCGATGACGGCGGTGCCGAGGACTTCGCCTGCGCAGGCTGCCGGAAGGGTGCGGAACTTCTGATACAGAAGTCCGGAGAGGAGGGCGCCGCACATGCTGCCCGGGAAGGCCAGCGGGGTGCCCAGTCCCAGCAGGTTTCTCACAAGACTGGAGACAAATGCCGCGCCGAGTCCCCAGAAGGGACCGAGAAAGACGGCACAGAGCACATTGACCAGGTGCTGCACCGGCGCGCATTTGGAACCGAGTATGGGAAAGGAAAATGTGGAACCGACGACGGCGAGAGCTGCCAGAAGGGCGGCCGTGACCATTCGTCTGGTGTGTGATGTCTGCATAGAAGCCTCTTTTCCGGACACGGGCTGCGTGTCCAAAGATGATTCAGGATGATTTCAGATACATTATTGTATATTACCGATGGGAATTTTACAAGCGAGGGACTTCTGAAATTTCTGCACAGAATTATCCACAGAATTATCCTTTGGATGGATGTCCCGGGGCATTTCGCAGAGTATGATAAAACTATGGAATCTGAGATCTGGTCACCGGAAAGGAGAGGATGGGACATGAAAAAACAGAGTCTGTTTCTGATTTCCGCGCTGGCGCTTTCTCTGGCACTTTCGGCCTGCGGAGGCGGACAGAGCGCAGAGAAGACGGCAGAGACAGCCAAAGAGACGGCAGCGGAGGAGAAGAAGGAAGAAAAAGCAGAGGACAGTGCAGATACAGAGAAGGCTGAGGCGGAGAATGCCGAAGCAGGAAAAGCCGGGGAGGAGAAAGCCGGAGAGGCAGAGAAGGAGACTCCTGCGGATGTCGGCAGATACGTGGTTTATGAGTATACGGCAGGCGGGCATACCGTGACCTATGATATGCTGAAGGATGCCGGAGCGGAAAACATCTACCTGGAGCTGAATGCGGATGGCACGGGAACCCTGGACCTTCTGCAGAACCCGACGGATATCACCTGGGAGCCCGGCGTGGTGACAATTTTCGGAACGTCGAAATATACCTATGAGCTGGACGGGGACACGCTTATCCTGAATATGCAGGGCCCCATCTATACCATGAAGCGGGAGGGCGGCGCATCCGGCCAGACTGCGGGCAGTAATCCGGCGGTCAAGAAGGATGCGGCGGCAGAGACCGCGGCCGGCGAGAAGGCGGAAGAAGCGGAAACCACGGCGGCAGCAGCAGAAACAGAAGCGGCCAATGCATCCGCGCTCACCGGACCGCCGCCGAAGGGCGAGGTCGGAAAGATTGCCGCCCGGGGCGGAGACGGCATTGTGAGCCAGGAGCAGGTTATGCGGGCTTACGTTTATCTGTCGGAGATCAACAGCGCCAACGCCTTCAAGATGACCTATGATGAGCTGAAGGACTACTTCGGCGTGCCGGGAGCCTTCGACAAAGAAGAATACAGCGACCATATGAAGCGCTATAAATGCTACTTCAAATGGATTGCCGAGGAGGACAAAAACGTCTTCCTGTATGTCAACTTTGAGGAAGACGATGACGGCATTTACCATATCAGCAGCTATAACTCCAGCGGCTTTACCGGGTCCCAGGCAAAGGACAAGTACCTGGCGGCCATGCAGGAGGAGGCGAAGGAGGCCGACAAGGCCCAGGCGGCAAATGCCCCGAAGAAAAAGCATTCCCTGGAGGTCTTCAAGTTCGGCGATCACGACAATCCGCTGAAGATTGACGTGGAGATTCCCCAGTCCGGCTGGTCCGTCTCCGATAAGGGCAGCGGCATCAAACTGGTGGACAATGAGGATCCGGACGCCTTCGGCGCAGGCTTTATTCAGTTCAGCACGAAGGATAAGGTGGAAGATTTTGACTTCTACAAAGATAAGTTCGAGAATTATAAGGAGCTGGGCACCCGTGAGATTTCGGGAATCACCTTCCAGGCCCGGTCCTATAAGAACATCGGGTATGACTGGATCGAGTACATCGCCCAGATCGACGATGAGACGGCCCTTTCGGTCGGCACCGTCCGCGTGGATGTGGATGAGGGAACCACGGGAGACATTATTCTGAAGAGTATTGCCATTAAGTAACCTGGGCATATTACGTAAGACGCAGAAAACCGGGGCGTTCTGCCCCGGTTTTCCTTATAGTTTTTCGCACATCACTATGAACGTCGAATATTATGCTTTTTTCTTTGCTCTGGCTTTTTTCTCTTTCTTGGCATTTACTTTTACCTTGAATTCAGAGCCTGCTTTAAACTTAACAGTCTTTGTGGCCGGGATCTTGATGGCTTTGCCCGTGTTCGGGTTTCTGCCTGCTCTTGCAGCTCTCTCGCCTCTCTCGAAGGAGCCAAATCCGATCAGCTGTACCTTGTTGCCGGCAGCAACAGCTTCTTCAACAGCTTCTACGAACGCGTCAACAGCAGCCAGTGCATCTTTCTTGGTCAGACCAGACTTTTCAGCGATAGCAGCAGCTAATTCACCTTTGTTCATACTTCGTGCCTCCTTTGTTTATTGTTGCTTTTGCAATTTTGTCTTATTATAACATAAGTCTGAGAACGAGAAAACCCCATAAATACGGCAAAATGCGGTTTTTTTGTTAAAAAACCGCGAAAATCCGGGCTTTTGGAGGATGAAAGCGGCGGCACGGCGGGCAAATGGGCCTTCGGGCCGTGCCTTGACAAGGATCCGGGAACTCAGTAAAATCTGAATTAGGACACAGTAGTGAAAAAATCGCGGACAATTCCGCGAGACAGGAGGACGTGATAATGTATCAGGAGGAGTATAAGCGGTGGCTTGAGGCAGAGCTTCTGGATTTCGATCTGAAGAAGGAACTGCAGGATATCGAGGGGAATGATGATGCCATCAAGGAGCGGTTTGCGGTGGCACTTCAGTTCGGTACTGCAGGACTTCGCGGAACCCTGGGCGCAGGCACCAACCGCATGAATATCTGGGTGGTTCGTCAGGCAACACAGGGTGTTGCGGACTGGGTAAAAACCCAGGGCGGCACACAGACGGTGGCGATCAGCTATGACAGCCGTCTGAAGGGATGGAATTTCGCAAGGGATGCGGCAGGCGTGCTCGCGGCAAACGGAATCAAGGTGCGCATCTACGATGAGCTGATGCCGGTTCCGGCACTGAGTTTTGCGACCAGATACTACAAGTGCAACGCCGGCATCATGGTGACCGCTTCCCATAACCCGGCAAAATATAACGGATATAAGGCTTACGGACCGGATGGATGCCAGATGACCGATGACGCGGCTGCTGTTGTATACGATTCGATTCAGAAGACAGATGTGCTGACAGGCGCAAAGTATATGTCCTTCGCGGAGGGCGTTGAGAAAGGGCTGATTCAGTTCGTCGGCGACGACTGCAAGGAGGCATTATATGCCGCGATCGAGGCGAGACAGGTCAGACCGGGCCTTGCAAAGACCGCAGGACTGAAGCTTGTATATTCCCCACTGAACGGAACCGGACTCGTACCGGTTACCCGCGTGCTGCAGGATATCGGAATCACGGATATTACGATTGTTCCGGAGCAGGAGTACCCGAACGGATATTTCACAACCGCTCCGTATCCGAACCCGGAGATTTTTGAGGCACTGAAATACGGACTTGAGCTGGCGAAGAAGACCGGTGCGGATCTGATGCTGGCGACAGACCCCGACGCAGACCGTGTCGGCATTGCCATGAAGTGTCCGGACGGCTCATATGAGCTGGTATCCGGAAATGAGATGGGTGTGCTTCTGCTGGATTACATCTGCGCCGGACGCATCGAGAAGGGCACCATGCCGAAGAACCCTGTGGCGGTGAAGTCCATTGTATCGACTCCGCTGGCAGATCTTGTTGCAAAGCATTACGGCGTGGAGCTGAGACATACGCTGACCGGCTTCAAGTGGATCGGC
>DMCD01000088.1:4273-4458 GCA_003445895.1 Lachnoclostridium sp.
CAAGTGGATCGGCGATCAGATCGCGCAGCTGGAAGCAGCCGGAGAAGTGGATCGCTTCATCTTCGGATTTGAGGAGAGCTACGGATATCTCGCCGGCCCGTATGTGCGGGACAAGGATGCCATCATCGGATCCATGCTGATCTGCGAGATGGCGGCGTATTACAGAAGCATCGGCTCCTCCATCA
>DMCD01000007.1 GCA_003445895.1 Lachnoclostridium sp.
ATATCTGGAAGAACCCTACGTGCCCTATCCGCTGGCGGGTGTCATGGCACAGAACAAACCGGCTGCGGCAAAAGAAAAGCACGTCTGAGGAGCGCCCATCCGCAAAGCGGATTTCATTGGCGCGACGACTTGGCAGGTGCACGAAGTGCGCGTGCCGTTACAAATCTACAGGTGATCAGAAGATTGCTAAATAAGGAGGACAATGGAAATGGCAGAAAAAATAGTACAGACCGCGGGAAGAAACCAGCTGGGAGAGTTTGCTCCGATGTTCGCGCATCTGAATGATGATGTGCTCTTCGGAGAGGTGTGGAATGAGGAAGCCATCGATGTAAAGACAAAGTGCATCATCACCGTTGTCTCTCTGATGGCATCCGGCATCACAGACTCCTCCCTCGCTTATCACCTGCAGAATGCAAAAGCCCACGGTGTGACGAAGGAAGAGATTGCAGCCATCATCACCCATGCTACCATGTATGTGGGATGGCCGAAGGGCTGGGCGGTATTCCGTCTGGCAAAGGAAGTATGGAACGAGGAAGAACCGACCCTGACAGAGAAGGACAGATACCAGAATACCATCTTCTTCCCCATCGGGGAGCCGAATCCCTACGGACAGTTCTTTGTGGGACAGAGCTACCTGGCACCGGTATCCACCGAGCAGGTTCCGGTCTTCAACGTGACCTTCGAGCCGGGATGCCGCAACAACTGGCACATTCACCACGCGAAGAGCGGCGGCGGACAGATGCTGATTGCCATCGGCGGCAGAGGATACTATCAGGAATGGGGCAAGGAACCCGTGGAGATGACGCCGGGCACTGTGATCAATATTCCGGCGGAGGTCAAGCACTGGCATGGCGCGGCCCCGGACTCCTGGTTCTCCCATCTGGCCATCGAGGTGGCCGGGGAAGATACCAGTACAGAGTGGCTGGAAGCCGTCGATGCGGAGGATTATAACAGCCTGAAGTAAGCTATTGTTCGGACAACTGACAGGAAACAGTAAAAAGAGAGGCACGGAACGATGCAAAAAATCATTTCCATTATGGCAGCGGTTTTTATGCTTGCTGCCACAGCGGCCTGCGGCAGCAGCAGCGCCCAGGCAGGTCCGGCTGAGACCAGTGCGGCAGAGACCGATGTGCTGGTGGCATACTTCTCTGCCACCGGCACCACGAAGGGCGTCGCGGAGAAGATCGCGGCAGTCACCGGCGGAGATCTCTATGAGATTCTGGCGGCGGAACCCTATTCCGGCGCGGACCTGAATTATAACGACAGCAGCAGCCGTTCCACCAAGGAGCAGAATGACAAAAACGTACGTCCGGCCATCGGCAGCGAGGACATTTCCCTTGCAGGCTACACCACCCTCTATCTGGGATTTCCGATCTGGTGGGGCGAGGAGCCGCGCATCCTGGATACCTTTGTGGAGAAGTACAGCTTTGACGGGATTACGGTCATTCCCTTCTGCACCTCCGGCGGCAGCGGCATCGGCAGAAGCGGCCCCAACATGGAGGCCCTGGCCGGCAGCGGAACCTGGAAGGAAGGCAAGCGGTTCGGAGGCAGTGTTTCCGAGTCCGAGCTGCAGTCCTGGATTGACAGCCTGAAGTAACAGCAAAAAAAGAAAACGAAAATACAGAACCGGGAGGGACGGCAGAATGGCGAAAACAGCGGCGAACAGAATGAGCAGACGCATTGTGGATACAGCCATGACCGTCCTTCTTCTTTTTCTTATGGCCTATCAGGTCACGGGAGAGGCGGCCCATGAGTGGCTCGGCATGGCCATGACGGTTCTGGTGATTGTTCACCAGATATGGTGCATGTGTTCGGAGGCAATGAAGCCTTTGGCGTTCTGATGGCAGCCACCATCGGCGTACCTCTCTATGCCTGCGGCGGCGGAACCATACCGCTTCTTCAGCAGTGGCTGTGGGAGGGCATGAGCATGGGAAACGCGGCGGCCTTCATGATCACGGGGCCGGCTACAAAAATCACGAACCTCGGGGCCCTGAAAATCGTCATGGGGTGGAAACGGTTTGCACAGTATCTTCTCTTTGTGATGCTGTTTTCCTTCCTGTGCGGGATTGCCGTGAATCTGATTATATAATCTGTGTGATATGGAAACCTTCGGAGAATACGGTCTTCTCCGGAGGTTTTTTGCGTGATAAGTACCTTTGTCCGGGACTTGCAAAATATTGCACATAAAACCTATTGACATAGTAGGTTAATAGGCTTTATAATGTGCCTAACGCAATCGGAAAGGAGAAATATAACATGATATATGCCGATAATGCTGCCACAACCAGAATGAGTGAAGGTGCGCTCCGGGTCATGACAACCCTGGCGGCGGAATGCTGGGGCAATCCGTCCAGCCTCTATGTGCACGGACAGAAAGCGAAGGAAGTTCTGGAGGAGGCAAGGGCGGAAGTTGCTGCCATTATCGGGGCGAACCCCCGTGAAATCATATTTACCTCCGGAGGAAGCGAAGCGGATAATCAGGCGATCCGTACTGCAGCAGAGCTGGGAAGAAAGGCGGGGAAAAAGCATATTATCTCAACGGCCTTTGAACACCATGCCGTACTCCACACGCTGGCCGCACTGGAAAAGGAGGGATTCGAGGTAACGCTCCTGGATGTCCATGAAAACGGTATCGTGAAAGCTTCCGAGGTGGAAGCAGCCATCCGGGAAGATACCTGCCTGGTGACAGTCATGGCGGCAAATAATGAGATCGGGACGATACAGCCCTTTCGTGAAATCGGCGCAGTCTGTCGGAAGAAGAATGTTTTATTTCATGTAGATGCGGTTCAGGCAGTCGGACATATTCCGGTAAATGTCGCCGATGACAATATCGACATGCTGTCTGCTTCCGCTCATAAATTCCACGGCCCGAAGGGCACAGGCTTCCTGTATGCAAAAAAGGGCATCCGGGTGAGAAATCTTATTGAGGGCGGAGCCCAGGAGCACGGCCTGCGCGCGGGAACGGAGAATGTGGCAGGAATTGCGGCGATGGCAGAAGCCCTGAAAGAGGCGAATGCCGGAATGGAAAAGAATGCAGAGCACCTGGTGAAAATGCGGGACAGGCTGATTTCCGGTCTTCAGGAAATCCCCCACTCTGCGTTAAACGGGGATGCCGCACAGAGACTTCCGGGTAATGTGAATTTCTGTTTTGAAGGAATCGAGGGAGAATCCCTTCTGCTTCTTCTGGATGATAAAGGTATTTGTGCATCTTCGGGATCCGCGTGTACCTCCGGATCCCTGGATCCGAGCCATGTTCTGCTGGCAATCGGCCGCGTTCATGATGTGGCTCACGGGTCTCTCCGGCTGAGTATAGGCGAGGAGATTACGGAAGAGGAAGTGGATTATATCATTCAGGCGGTTAAGGATACCGTGGAATATCTGAGGGGATTCTCCCCAATCTGGCGGGATCTGGTATCAGGGAAAAAGGAATTTATTCTCTAAGGAG
>DMCD01000154.1:0-1348 GCA_003445895.1 Lachnoclostridium sp.
TCATGAATTCCAACGTCAAGCAGGCGCAGAAGGAAGGTGCGGAGGTGGCGGATATCTCCGCAGGCCTCGCCTATTCCGTCATCAAGAATGCCCTGTTTAAGGTTATCAAGCTGACCAATGCCTCCGACCTCGGAAACCACGTGGTTGTCCAGGGCGGAACCTTCTATAATGACGCAGTGCTCCGGAGCTTTGAGAGAATCTCCGGCGTGGATGCCGTGCGCCCGGATATCGCCGGCATCATGGGTGCCTACGGCGCCGCCCTTATCGCAAGAGAGCGCTATGCCCTGTCCGGCACCACCACGATGCTGCCCATCGACAGCATTCTGTCCCTGCAGTATCAGACCAGCATGGCCCGCTGCCAGGGCTGCAACAACCACTGCGTGCTGACCATCAACCGGTTCGACGGCGGCCGCCAGTACATCACCGGAAACCGCTGCGAGCGCGGCCTGGGCATCAGCAAATCCAAGGAAGATATCCCGAACCTGTTCCGCTACAAGCTCCACCGGATGTTTGACTACACTCCTCTGGCAGCCGATGAAGCGGTTCGCGGCACTATCGGCATTCCGCGGGTGCTGAACATGTATGAGAACTTCCCGTTCTGGGCCGTATTCTTCCGGAAGCTGGGCTACCGGGTCATCCTCTCGCCCCAGTCCAACCGGAAAATCTACGAGCTCGGCATCGAGACCATCCCCAGCGACACGGAGTGCTATCCCGCCAAGCTGGTGCACGGACATATCGAGTGGCTGATTCATCACGGAGTGAAGCATATCTTCTATCCCTGCATTCCTTACGAGCGCAATGAATCCCCGGATGCCGGCAACCACTACAACTGCCCCATCGTCACCTCCTATGCGGAGAATATCAAGAATAACGTGGAATCCCTGCGGGAGCAGGAGATCCGCTTTGACAACCCCTTCCTGGCCTTCACCAGTGAAAAGGTGCTGACCGACCGGCTCGTCGCCCATTTCGGAAAAGAGGGCTACGGCATCCCGGCTTCCGAGGTCCGGGGCGCGGCAAAGGCTGCCTGGGCGGAGCTCATGCAGTCCCGCACCGATATGGAACAGGCCGGAGAAGACGCACTCCGCTGGATGAAGGAGCACGACCGGCACGGCATCGTGCTGGCCGGACGTCCCTACCATGTGGACCCGGAGGTCAACCACGGCATTCCGGAACTGATCACCTCCTACGGCTTTGCCGTTCTGACAGAGGATTCCGTGGCACACCTGGCCAAGGTGGACCGGCCGCTGATCGTCACCGACCAGTGGATGTACCACTCCCGCCTGTATGAGGCTGCTTCCTTCGTCAAGACCCAGCCCATGCTGGAGCTGATTCAGCTGAATTCCTTCGG
>DMCD01000154.1:1412-2722 GCA_003445895.1 Lachnoclostridium sp.
TGCGGCCTGGATGCGGTTACCACCGGCCAGGTAAATGACATCATGTCCCGCTCCGGCCGGATTTACACCTGCCTCAAGATCGATGAGGTCAACAATCTGGGCGCCGCGCGCATCCGCGTCCGCTCCCTGATTGCCGCCATCCGCATCCGGGAAATGAAGAATTACAGCCGCCCGGTGGCGGACGACGCCTACCACCGCGTTCTCTTCACAAAGGAGATGCGGAAGACCTATACCATCCTCTGCCCGAACATGTCGCCCATCCATTTTGAGCTGATTGAGCCTGCCATCCGCAGCTGCGGCTACAATCTGGAGGTGCTGCAGTACAATGATTCCCATTCCGCAGTGGATATGGGCCTCAAGTACGTCAACAACGATGCCTGCTATCCGTCCACCATCGCCATCGGCCAGCTGATGGAAGCTCTGCTGTCCGGGAAGTACGACCCGGACCGCACCGCCCTCATCATGACCCAGACCGGCGGCGGCTGCCGTGCATCCAACTATATCGGTTTCATCCGCAGAGCCCTGATTGCAGCGGGCATGCCGCAGATTCCGGTCATCTCCCTGAACGTAAACGGCATGGAGACCACACCCGGATTCAAATTCACGGTGCCCATGCTGCAGAAAGCCTGCCAGGCCATCGTCTACGGCGATATCTTCATGCGGGTTCTGTATGCGACCAGACCCTATGAATCCGAGCCGGGCAGCGCCAACGCCCTGCACGAGAAGTGGAAGAAGATCTGCATTGCCTCCCTCTCAAAAAAGAATTCCTCCATGTCGGAATTCAGCCGGAACATCCGGGGCATCATCGAAGATTTCGACAGTCTTCCAAGACTGTCCATCCAGAAGCCCAGGGTCGGCATCGTCGGTGAGATCCTGGTAAAGTTCTCCCCGCTCGCCAACAACCATGTGGTGGATCTTCTGGAAAATGAGGGCGCCGAGGCGGTCATGCCGGATCTCCTGGATTTCCTGCTCTACAGCTTCTACAACAGCAACTTCAAGGCAGAGAATCTGGGCGGAAAGAAGTCCACCGCGCGTCTCTGCAACCTGGGCATCTCCCTGCTGGAGTACTTCCGCCGTACGGCGAGGAAAGAGCTCTCCCGCAGCAAGCACTTTACACCGCCCTCAAGGATCGACCATCTGGCTTCCATGGCCAGGGACTACGTCTCCCTCGGCAACCAGACCGGTGAAGGCTGGTTTTTAACCGGCGAGATGCTGGAGCTCATCGAGAGCGGCGTGCCGAATATCATCTGCACCCAGCCCTTCGGATGCCTGCCAAACCACATCGTCGGAAAAGGCGTCATCAAGGAGCT
>DMCD01000012.1 GCA_003445895.1 Lachnoclostridium sp.
CAGAAAGAAGAAAACGACGGCCCGAAATCGGAAGGAAGGTGAGGGAGCATGGCGGTATGTCAGGTGTGTTTCAGGCACTGTGCGATTGCGGAAGGAAAAACCGGCTTCTGCGGCGGCCGCATCTGCCGGAACGGGGAGGTTGTCGCCGGAAATTACGGAAAGATCACATCTGCGGCCCTGGATCCCATCGAGAAGAAGCCCATTGCCCGGTTTCACCCGGGAAGTCTTATTCTCTCCATCGGGAGCTATGGCTGCAATCTGCGCTGCCCCTTCTGCCAGAATTATGAGATCTCCTGGTCGGAGGAGGCGATGGCCTTCCGGAAAACCGCGGATTTCGTGCACCCGGAAGAGATCCGGGATTCTGCCCTCCATTACCGGAAGGAGGGCAATATCGGCGTGGCCTTTACCTACAATGAACCTCTCATCGGCTGGGAATTTGTCCGGGATACGGCAAAGCTCATCCATGAGGCGGGGATGGTGAATGTCATGGTCACCAACGGCACGGCAGAATTATCGGTGCTCGAAGAGCTTCTGCCTTATATCGATGCCATGAACATCGATCTGAAGGGCTTTACCGACCGGTATTACCGGGAGGTGCTGGGGGGAGACCGGCAGATGGTGATGGACTTTATTAAGCGGGCTGTGCAGGACTGCCATGTGGAGCTGACCTGCCTCATTGTGCCGGGGGAAAATGACACAGAGGAAGAGATGCGGGAGATGAGCGCCTGGATCGCCGGCCTTCCGGGCCGTGACGGGAATGGGGCCGGAACAGAGATTCCGCTCCATATTTCCCGGTTTTTCCCGCGGTTCCACATGATGGACCGGAAGGCGACAGAAGTAAAGCAGGTATACCGGCTGGCGGAGATTGCACGGGAAAAGCTCCGGTATGTGTATACCGGGAACTGCTGAGAAAGAGACTGATATTATGAACACAACAGATACTTTGGACGGAAGAAAAATGCTGGCCAGGCAGCTGTACCGGCTTATGCCGGTGCAGATTATTCTGTGTGCCAGCCCGTCGGTGAACGGAATTATATCCGGCCTTTTTGCCAGTAATTACGTGGGCGTAAAGGCGATGACGGCGGTGGGACTGTATGCGCCCATAGCCCAGTTCCTGGGCGCGGTGGGAATTCTTCTTCTCAGCGGCTCCCAGGTACTCTGCGGAAAGTATATGGGGCGGAATGAGGCGGAGCGCACCCAGCAGGTGTTCTCCCTGGACATGGGCGTGGTGATTCTGCTGTCGGCTGTGCTCACAGGCATTCTTCTTGCCGGAAGCCTCTTTGACCTTACCGGATTCCTGACCGGGGACCCGGAGGTCCGCCATATTTTCAACCTTTATATTCTGGGTCAGGCCATCGGGCTTCCGACGGTGCTTCTGGGGCAGCAGCTGGCCGGGTTCCTGGCCTTTGAGCAGCAGGGGCAGCGGACTTCTCTTGCCATCGGCATCTATATACTGGTCAATCTGGCCCTGAACTGGCTTTTTGTCGCGAAAATGGGCATGAGCGCCTTCGGCCTTTCCCTGGCCTCGTCCCTGGGCGGATGGATCTTTGTCCTGATCCAGGCCCAGTATTTCTTTACAAAACGGGCCATGCTGAAGTTTCATTTCCGCGGAATCAACCTCCGGGACCTGGGAGATATTGTCTCCATCGGATTCGGCGGAGCGCTTTCCCAGGGCTGTCAGGTTATCCGAATGATTATTCTCAACGGCGCGATTCTCTCGGCGGTGGGAAATCTGGGACTTTCGGCGTTTACGGCCGTCAATGCGACGCTGGCAATTTTCTGGGCGATACCCAACGGGATTCTGAATGTGTCCCGGATGCTGATGAGCGTAAGCATCGGCGAGGAGGACCGCACAACCCTGGTGGATGTGATGCGGACGGCCATCTGCCGCGGCGGCGTTCTGATGGCGGGCGTTGCGGCAGTACTGATTCTGTGTGCGGATCCATTTACCAGACTGTATTATCAGGATACGGCATCGGAAGTATACCGGCTGACGGTAAGCGGATTCCGGATTATTCCGCTCGCCATGGTGCCCGGTCTTTTCTATCTTCACTATGTGGGGTACGGGCAGGCTTCCGGAAAGACGGGGATTGTGACGCTCCTGTCGATCCTGGACGGCGTGGTCTGCGTCGCGGGTTTTACCCTCCTGACAATCCGGACCATGGGCATGGACGGCGTATACTGGGCGCATGTGTTCAATGGCTTCTTCACGGTGCTGGTGGCGGTGCTCTATGCATCGATGATGAAGGGGCATATCCCGCGGAATATGGATGATCTGATGGTGGTGCCGGATGATTTCGGGGCAGCGGAGGACGAGCGGATGGATATCTCCCTGCATACCGCAGAGTCCGCGGTCAATACAGCCGAAGCGGTGGAGAAGTTCTGTCTGGCCCATGGCTTTGATGAGAGACGGGCCTATCTGGCGGGTCTCTGCATGGAAGAGATGGCGGTAAATGTGCTGGAGCACGGGTTTAAAAAGGATTCGCGGATACACAGCGTGGATATCCGCGTGGTTCACGGGCAGGAGGATCTGATTCTCCGCATCCGGGACGACTGCGTACCCTTTGATCCGGGCAGCAGGAAGGATATTCTGAATCCGGAGGACCCGCAGAAACACCTGGGCATCCGCATGGTTTACCAGATCGCGAAGGACATCCGGTACCAGAATATTCTGGGACTGAACGTCCTGACGATAAAAATGTAAAAATCATTGTTGTGAAGGTCTGCCCGGGGTATAATAATACCATTAAGGTGAACTGTCGGAAATGCTGCACATCGGCGGCAGATGCATGTATCGGATGAGCGTATGGACCTGACTTATAAAGAAAACAGTAAAAATAAAAAACGAAGATCCATCAGAAAGCAGATTGTGGCGCTTGTGATGGGAAGCGTCTTTTTTGCATTGGCTGTCACGACCATGTCGGCGCTCTTTTTCATGCAGAAGATCCGCAACGTCAGTGAGCGGGCGCTGACCGGCCAGATGGAGGAACAGCTGCTGCAGCTGGCGGTAAGCTCGGCTGACCTTACCGATGAGGAGATTAAGCATTATCTCAGTTCCGTAAAGCTCTTTTCCCGCTATGCCGAGGAGATATACAGCCACCCGGAATACTTCCTGGAGAGGCCGGTCTATGCTCCCATGAAGAGGAACGACGGGCATTTTGCCCTGCAGCGGTATTACGCATCGGAGCAGATTGACAAAGAGGCGGTTCGGGACGAGACCAGGCTTCTGGCCAATATGGAATCCATCTTTGCTCCCTTCATGTATAATGAGCAGGATATGGTTTCCGATATCTATATTGCGACCAAAAAGGGGGTCTTCATCAGCTATAACAGTGCTTCTCTCGGCAACCGGATGCTTGACGACGAGTATTTTAATTATTTTGAGAGAGAATGGTATAAGAGAGCCATCGAATCCGGTGATACCGGTGTCACGTCGGTGTATATGGATTCCTTTAAAAAAGGAGCGACGATCAGCTGCTCCACACCCGTTATGAAGGACGGGGAGACGGTCGCGGTGCTGAGCATGGATATCCTGACCAAAAACCTGCAGGAAGAAATGCAGGCCATGAAGATGCCGCAGGGGGCCTATGTGTTCGTGATCACGGACGACGGACAGCTGATTGCGGATACCCGGCTCGAGGGCGGTGTGACAGAGCAGATGCACATCTCTGCGGGAGAGTACGGCGATGAGACGATTATCGAGCGGCTTCTTTCCGGCAAAGAGGGCGTGACACTGGCTTCGGACGGAAACTACTATGCCTACAGTCCGATTGTGACAACGAGATGGGCGTTCTGCGTCTCCATTCCGCAGACCTATGTCCTGGCGCCGCTTTCCGGCGTGGATACCAATGTCCGCATCGCAATCCTTGACTTTGTGATATTCTCCCTGATGTTCTGCGGCGTGCTTCTGTATCTTACCAGTCACTATTCCGAGGAGCTCCTCCGCCCGATCCGCGAGCTGAAGGAAGATGTGGATATCATCAGCTCCGGCAATCTGAACTGGAAGGTGGAGATCCGGAATAACGACGAGATCGGTGATCTGGGAGAAGCCTTCAACCGGATGACCGATGATCTGCGCACGTATATTGCCGATCTGACCCGGGTGACGGGGGAGAGAGAGCGTATCCGGGCCGAGCTGGATGTCGCGGCAAGGATCCAGCGGGATATGCTGATAAGTACCTTCCCGGCCTTCCCGGACCGGAAGGAATTTGACCTTTACGCCACGATGCGTCCGGCCAAGGAGGTCGGCGGTGATTTCTATGATTTCTACATGATAGATGATCACCATCTGGCACTGGCCATTGCGGACGTGTCCGGAAAGGGCATTCCCGCGGCACTGTTCATGATGATGTCCATGCTTCCCTTAAGAGGCCACGCCAAGGGCAAGTCGTCACCGGCGGAGGTCATCGGGATTGTCAACAACATCCTCTGCAAGAGGAATGATGAGAGCATGTTCGTCACAGTCTGGCTGGGATTCCTGGATCTCCGGACCGGAAAGATGGTCTGCGCGAATGCGGGACATGAATATCCGATGCTCCGGCATCCCGGCGGCGAGTATGAACTGATTAAGGATCCGCACGGGCTTGCGGCGGGCGTGATGGAAGATGTCCGCTACAGGGATTATGAGCTGCAGCTGGAGCCGGGAAGCGATCTCTTTGTCTACAGCGACGGCCTGCCGGAGGGCATCAACGAAGAGAATGTGCAGTTCGGCACAGACGGAATTCTGCGGACCCTGAACGGGGCCAAGGACCTCAGGCCGGAAGTACTTCTTCCGCTGATGCAGGAGGCAGAGGATACCTTTGCCGGCACTGCACCCCAGTTTGATGATATTACAATGATGGGACTCCACTGGAACGGTCCGGCCCAGGAGCTGTGAGAGAGGCGGCCTTCCGGAAGAGGGACGCATTCTCCGCGATGATAATACAGAGGTTTTCCCGTGTCCGGGAAATGTTCTGGAACAGCATACGATCATAGAGATAATTCGGGTTGCCGTGGGCATGTGCGCGCAGGCAGCCCGTTTTGTCGTAGTAGAACTCCTTTCCCAGGGTGACGACGACCCGGTCAAACTCCAGACCGATGACATCGTGGGTATCCAGGGTATGAGCGGATTGGCCTTCCCCCTCGGAGCAGGCAATATAGATATACCCCTGCGACTCCATATACCGGCGGAGGCGGAGGGCCTCATCGGCATCGGGTGCCCAGAGGATCCGAATGTTGGAGAAGCTGTACTTCGGCGTCTTTTTCCGCAGGTCAAAGAAGGCGGTGACAAAGGCCGCAATCTCCATATTTATGCGAAGCCTGGAGGAGAGGGTGAACAGATTCTCCCCTGCCAGGGCGGCAATCCGGGAGGAGATATCCCGCTTCCGCTCGGAAACGGTCAGAATCTGGGCCGGATCATGGCAGAATACCACAAAGAGGCCCCGTTCTCCGGCAAATGTTACAAGCAGCTCAAAGGTCTCCAGGTAGATGCGCTGCGCCTCATCGACGAGAATAACCTCGGGTTTTGTCTGCAGGAGATATTCCGGGGTCACGGTACGGATGGATTCGATGGTAAAGTCTTTCATGGCGCTCCGGAGGATTTCATGTCCCTCGGAGAGACGGGCGCAGTGGAGTACAAGGACCCTTCTCTTTTCGGAAAGCCGGCGGGCCAGGTCGTAAAGGAGCAGTGTCTTGCCGGTGCCCGGACTTCCGGTGATGCCCGCAAAACGGCAGCCTGCCTCTGTTTTATCTGCCAGCAGGAGAAGCTCTTTTCCGAACTGCTGCTGCTGATTGGTCAGGAAATACCGGTTTCGGATAAATGGTTCCGGCGTGGTGATGGGCGAGATGAGGAATTCCGAAATCTTAAACAGGGGAGCAATATCCGTCTCATAAAAGTCGGAAAACCGGCGCATGGCGCCGATCAGCTCTTCTGCAGAGGAAGGCGTGAGGGCACCGGTTTCCGGAGAAATGGTGTAGAACCGTTTTACGGAGGAGATATAGGTAAAGGAACACACTTCTCCTGCGATCATGTGGAGGTAATAGCGGTTCTGCAGCAGCTGCTTTTCGACCTTTTCTTCGGCGATGACCTGGCTCTTGAGCTCAATGTTGAGCACGGCGCTGCGGTCCCGGCGCACCTTGACGAGGTCGAATTCCTTGCCGATCCGCTCGAGAACAAAGGAAAAGAAAAAACCGTCATAGCAGGCGGTTTCATCGAGTCCCGCCCGGAACAGCGTTTTTATGAGAGAACGGAGGGCAACCTGATCCGCACGGCGGATCCGCTCCCGTTCCGGACGTCCGGAGAGGGCGTTTTCGCAGTCGGAAAAGAGATCCTCTTTTGTAATATTTCGCAGATAGCTGATATTTAAGGGACGCATGGCAGTTCCTTTCAGGTTGCGGGAATAAGACAGATTTGCTACCATGATTATAACACATACCTTAATGGAAAGGTTCCGGTTCTATGGAAAAACGAACTTCACGGCCTTCCGGGGGCTATCCGACAAAATGGAGCCTTCTGGGGGCGTTTCTTGCGGGAAGCCGCCGCTGGTTTTTCATGAGCATTCTCCTCTCGGTCTTTGCCTCGCTGGCAGACCTCTTAAACCCCCGTATCATCGGCTATACGGTGGACGTTCTTCTGCGGGGGGATGAGACAAAGCAGTCCGGCTTTTTCGGCACACTGGCAGAGATGGCGGGCGGGGCCGAGTACCTGCGCACCCATCTGGGAATCATCGCGCTTCTGGTGGTGGCGGTCGCGCTGTTCGGCGCAGGATGCCGCTACCTTTTTCAGATGTGCAATTCGATTGCATCCGAGCGTCTGATCAAGACTATGCGGGACATGCTGTTTTCGCATATCGAAGGGATGCCCTTCTCCTGGTACACAGACCATGCGGCGGGAGATATCATCCAGCGGTGCACCTCGGATACGGAGACGGTGCGGCGGTTTCTGTCGGAGCAGCTCACGGAGATTCTGCGGATTGTGCTGCTGATTGGTCTCTCTCTGGGCTTTATGTTCCGGCTGAGCGTGCCGCTGGCCATTCCGGCGGCGTTGTTTGTGCCGATCGTATTTGCCTATTCCCTGTTCTTTCATCAGCGCATCGGCATGACCTTTCTCCGGGCAGACGAGGAGGAAGGCACCCTTTCCGCCATTGCCCAGGAGAATCTGACCGGCGTCCGGGTGGTCCGCGCCTTCGGGCGGGAGCGCACGGAGAGAAGCCGCTTCGAGAAGCAGAATCAGATTTATACGGCGGCCTACAAGAAGCTGGCTGTTCTCATATCCACCTTCTGGTCCATGGGTGATTTCATATCCGGCCTGCAGGTGCTTCTCATTGTGGCCCTGGGGGCGGCATACGTGGTGAGGGGAAGCCTCACGGTCGGCGATTATATCGCCTTTGTGGCCTATAATGCCATGCTGGCCTGGCCGGTAAGGACGCTGGGGCGTGTGGTGAGCCAGATGAGCCGCGCCGGCGTGTCCGTGGAGCGTATCCGGGAAATCATGAATGCAGAACCGGAGGCGGAGCCGGAGAATCCGGTTCCCTTCCCGGCAGAGGGCGACATTATATTTGACCATGTCCGGTTCCGGTATGGACCGGACCTTCCCTGGATCCTGAAGGATGTGTCCTTTACGGTTCCGCGGGGAAAGACTGTTGGAATTCTGGGAAGCACCGGCTCCGGCAAATCCACGCTGGGAGAGCTGCTGGACCGGCTCTATGACCTGGAGGAGGGATGCGGCAGAATCCTCATCGGCGATACGGATATCCGGGACATCAGCCGGGCTGACCTCCGGCATCACGTCGGAATCGTGCTGCAGGAGCCCTTCCTGTTTTCCAAGAGTATCCGGGACAATATTCTCATCGCCGTGCCGGAGGAGGAGAAGGGGCGGGAGGAACGCCTGAAGTTCGCGGCCGGGGCAGCGGCCCTGACCGAGACCATCGCGTCCTTTGCCGAAGGCTATGAAACGACGGTGGGAGAGCGGGGGGTTGCCCTCTCGGGAGGACAGAAGCAGCGCACGGCCATCGCCCAGACCCTGGTGCGGGATGTGCCGGTGCTTGTTTTTGATGATTCCCTCTCGGCGGTGGACGCGGAGACCGACGGAAGAATCCGGGCAAATCTTAAGGCATACCGCGGGCAGCAGAAGACGGTTATTCTGATTTCCCACCGGATTCTCACCCTCATGGACGCAGATGAAATCATCGTCCTGTCCGGCGGCCGGGCCGCGGAGCGGGGAACCCACCGGGAGCTGATGGAACAGGGCGGAATCTACCGGACCATCTGCGATATTCAGAATATCCCCGGAGAGACATGTAAGGATTCGGAAGGGAGGCCGTAATGGAACAGGCAAATACGGAAAAAAGGCTTCCCTGGTACGGGATCCCGGCGATACTGCCCTATCTTAAAGAGTACCGGACAAAGATGGTCATTATGGTGTTCTTCGGCGCCGTGAGCAGTGTGGCGGACGCGGTGTTTCCGCTGTTCAACCGCTATGCGCTGAACCACTTTGCGGACGGGAAGACCCTCGACACCATGGGGCTTTTTGTCCTGCTCTACGTGGCGGTGCTTCTTGTCCAGGTGGCGGCGAACCTGATCAGCGCCTTCCTCATCAGCTTTGTGGAGCTGGATGTGGGGCGGGATCTGAAAAATGCCGCCTTTAACCACCTGCAGACGCTGTCATTTTCCTATTACAACAACCACAGCGTGGGATACCTCCACGCCCGGGTCATGAGCGATACGGACCGCATCGGAACGCTGGTCACCTGGCGTCTCATGGACCTGGTATGGTACTTTTCCTACATCATCAGCGTGTTTTTCGTCATGTTCCGGATTAACGCCGAGCTTTCGGCGATGCTTCTTCTGCTTCTGCCCATAGCCATCCTGCTGACAGGTTTTTTCCAGAGACGGCTGGTGGTGCTGAACCGGAAGATCCGGGAGCTGAATTCCCGGATTACCGGGAATTTCAACGAGGGTATCACCGGGGCCAGGACCATCCGCACACTGGTGGTGGAGGACAGGGTTATCCGGGATTTCCGGGAGGATACGGAGCGGATGCGGAAGACATCGGTCCACGCCACCCATTATTCCGCCCTGTTTTCGGCCACACTGACCTCCATGGCCTCCGCGGCCCTGGCCATCGTTCTCTGGCGGGGCGGAAGGCTTACAAGGGAGAGTATGATGGAGATCGGCACCCTGTCTGTCTTTATGTCCTATGCGCTGGGCATGATGGACCCGCTGCGCTATATGATCGCGGCCCTGTCCGAGCTGGTCAGCGCCCAGGTCAATATCGAGCGCTTTACCGGACTGATGAAGGAAACCTCCGATGTCACCGATACGCCGGAGGTGGTGGAGAAATACGGGGATACCTTCCACCCGAAGAAGGAGAACTGGGAGGGGCTCCGGGGGGATATCGAATTCCGGGACGTCTCCTTCCGCTATCCGGACGGCAAAGAGCTGGTTCTGTCCCATTTTAACCTCCGGGTTCCCCGGGGGCAGCGGGTGGCCATCGTCGGGGAGACCGGCGCCGGAAAATCCACCCTGGTCAATCTGGTCTGCCGGTTTTTTGAACCGACAGAAGGGCAGATTCTGATCGACGGCAGGGACGCGAGAGAGCGATCCCAGCTGTGGCTCCACTCCCATATCGGCTATGTGCTGCAGACGCCGCATCTTTTTTCGGGGAGTGTCCGGGACAATCTCCGTTACGGAAGGCCGGACGCGACGGATGAGGAAATATGGGATGCCCTTCGGCTGGTTTCCGCTGCCGATGTGGTAAAGCATATGGGACAGGGACTGGACAGCCCGGTGGGAGAGGGCGGAGACCTTCTGTCCACCGGTGAAAAGCAGCTTTTAAGCTTTGCAAGAGCCCTTCTGGCGGA
>DMCD01000063.1 GCA_003445895.1 Lachnoclostridium sp.
TCTGCAACCTCTGTGTGGAGGCGGGCGCAAAGACCGGCCTCATGGAAGTGGATGAGAAGGTCATGGAATACCTGGAGGAGCACGGCGGAAGAAAGCCGGCGGCCTGCTTTGCCAGTGACCCGGATGCGAAGTTCGAGAAGGTTTATGACATCGATATGAGCACCATCGTTCCGGTGGTGGCAAAGCCCCACTTTGTGGACAACATTGCGCCGGTATCTGAATGTAAGGGCATTAAGATCAACGAGGCTTTCCTCGGCTCCTGCAACAACGGGCGGATCGAGGAGCTGCGCATCGGCGCAGAGATTATCAAGGGAAAGATAGTAGCGCCCACGGTGCGGTTCCTGGTGGTACCGGCCAGCCGTGAGGTGTATCTGCAGGCGATGAAGGAAGGACTCCTGGATATCTTCATGGAGGCCGGCGCCATCGTCATGAACCCGAACTGCAGCGTCTGCTGGGGCAGCTGCCAGGGCGTCATCGGCGCGGGCGAGGTCCTCATCAGCACGGGAACAAGAAACTTCAAGGGCCGGGCCGGCGACAAGGATTCCTTTGTCTATCTGGCATCGGCGGCGACTGTGACGGCTTCCGCCATCGCGGGTGAGATCGCAGCTGCAGAATAGTCTGAGAAACAGGCGGAGAATCGGCGCATCTGCGCATTTGCGCCGCAGCAATGACAGAAAGGACCACCCATGGATATGTTTAAAGGACGCGTATGGCTCCTGGGCGACGACATCGACACCGATATCATCATGCCCACGGAGTATCTGGCGCTGAAGAGCATCGACGACATGAAACCGTACGCATTTTCCCCGCTCCGCCCGGAGCTGGCAGGACAGATACAGCCCGGCGATATCATCGCGGCGGGCAAGAATTTCGGCTGCGGATCCTCGAGAGAGCAGGCGCCGGAGGTTATCAAGGCCCTGGGCATCCGCTGCATTATCGCCAAGTCCTACGCGAGAATCTTCTTCCGGAATGCCATCAATAACGGCCTTCTGGTGATGGAAAATGCCACCCTCGCCGACTGCATAAAGGAAGGCGATGAGATCACCGTCGCCCCCGGCGACTGCGTGATGGCAGGATGCGAGACCTACCCGCTGGCATCTCTTCCGAAGAACCTGCTGGACATCCTGGATGCCGGAGGCCTGGTTAAAGCCATGCAGCGGTTAAATGGCATCGAGCCTGCGGACGGCGGAAAGGAGGCGTAAGATGGGCGCGACACTGATTGAGAAAATCATCCGCCGCAATGTGGGAGACCCCACGGCGAAGGCCGGGGATATCGTCACCGTGAATGTGGACCGGGTGATGGTGCACGACATTTTCATCCCCTTCGTGGCGGACAAGTTCGCCGAGATGGGATTTCAGAAGATCTGGGACCCGGACAGGATGGTGCTCATCTACGACCACCTGGTGCCGGCCAGCCAGACCGACGATACCAGGCATTTCCGCAGAGGCGATGAGTTTGCGGAGAAGTTCGGCGTAAAGAATGTGCACCGTTCCGACGGCATCTGCCATCAGCTGATGACGGAGGCTGGCTATGTGAAGCCGGGCGACGTGGTGTTCGGCACCGACAGCCACACCACCACCTACGGGTGTGTGGGTGCATTTTCCAGCGGCATCGGCTACACCGAGATGGCCAGCATCCTGGGCACCGGAACCCTGTGGATCCGGGTGCCGGAGACCATCCGGGTGAATATTAACGGGGATCTTCCGGCAAATGTTTCCGCCAAGGATGTCATCCTCACCATCATCGGCGATCTCCGGGCGGACGGCGCAACCTACAAGTCCCTGGAGTTTGCCGGGGATACAGTGGAGAAGATGTCCGTGGCCAGCCGCATGACCATGTCAAATATGGCCGTGGAGGCGGGCGCCAAGTGCGGACTGTTCTCCCCGGATGAAAAGACGGCGGAATACTGCGGAATAGAGCTGGATGACTTCCAGAAGACCCTCTTCGGAGATGAGGATGCGGAATATGCCCAGGTGCTGAATTATAAGGCGGAGGACTTTGTGCCGGTGATGGCATGTCCTTCCCAGGTGGATAAGATCCGGAAGATTGCGGACCTGCCGGAAACGCCGGTGGATCAGGTATTTATCGGATCCTGCACCAACGGACGGCTGGAAGACCTGGAAGCCGCCGCAGAGGTGCTGAAGGGAAAGAAAGTGGCTCCCTTTGTGAAGCTGATTGTGACTCCGGCCAGCCGGAAGATTTACCGGGAGGCCCTGGATAACGGCACCCTGGGAATCCTCATGGAGGCGGGCGCCATCATTACCCATCCCGCCTGCGGCCTGTGCTGCGGCAGGGCCGGCGGAATCCTTACGGACGATGAGGTGGTGGTTGCCACCAACAACCGCAACTTCCTGGGCCGGATGGGAACCTCGAAGGTGCAGATTTATCTGGCCTCCCCGAAGACGGCGGCAGCCTGCGCTGCAGCCGGAAAGATCGTGGTTCCGGAATAAGAAAGAATAAGCAGCATAAGGCAAAAAAAGAACCTGGCACGGACCGGATATGCACTTGAGACAGACTGCATATCAGTTCAGAGCCAGGTTCTCTGCTTTGTCAATCAGATTCCTCACGGCCGGAATGGAGAACAGGACGACGGTGAGCAGAACTTCCGCGCCAAGATAGGTGCCATTATAAACCAGGGAGTACAGAAGAGGACTGTTCCAGCCGTAGCTTTCGGCGTACTGTCCGAAAAAGAGGACGCCGGAGAGTACCGCAAAAAAGTATCTTCCGAGAACGGCAGCGAGATATCCTTTCAGGATGGCGT
>DMCD01000214.1:0-3217 GCA_003445895.1 Lachnoclostridium sp.
TCACCTCCAGCCCGAAGTGGTAGCCCTTCTGACCGGGATGATTCCTGACATGGTCTGCCATAAAGTCCAGTATATTCTGTTTTCCGTCGCAGAAAATGTCTGTCCCCGGGTCCACATAATCAAATCCAACCCCCAGAGTGACATGGACATGGCTGTCGATGATGCCGGGCATGACGAACTTCCCGCCAAGGTCTGTGACCTCTCCCTCATAGCCAGAAAGTCCTGCCTCGTCTCCTACATAGACAAATTTGCCGTCCTTTACCACAAAGGCCGTTGCCTGCTTATGACTCAGGTCCGATGTGAACACTTTTGCATTTCTGATAATCTGATCTGCTTTCATTCTTTCCTCCTGCTCTGTGCGAATGTTCTCAGCGGCAAACTCGCGGCGAAAACGTTTTAGCTTTCAAGGGCATCCCCGCCTCCGCGTACTGTATATAGTATATATTTTATTCCACCCGGCTTCTTTCCCACAAGAGGGTGTTCCAGATTGTCAAGTCGTCTTGGCTGTTCTCCTTGCTTTCCCGGCCATGCCGCATTATCATAAATTATATATACAGAATGGGGGAGAGGCTGCGTGAACAGATTATTTGCGGAAACGCTCCGAAGGCTGCGGACAGAGAGGGGGATCTCCCAGAGTCAGCTCGGAAAGCAGTTGTTTGTCAATCACTCGACGGTCGCCCGCTGGGAAAGCGGCAGCCGCCTGCCGGATGCGTCGATGATTCCGCGGCTGGCAGACGCCCTCGGCGTGGATGCCAACACCCTGTTTAACCTTGCGGCAAGAAGCGATGAAAACCCGAATGTTATCCTTGTGGACGACAGCAGGGTCATCCTCACAGACGGCCTTTCCGTTCTGGAGGAGGTCATGCCCTACGCTTCGGTCACCGGCTTCATCTGGCCTCTGGACGCAATTGAATACGCAAAAACGAACCCGGTTTCCCTCGCGATTCTGGACATCGAGCTGGGGACAGCCAGCGGGTTTGATCTGTGCCAGACCCTGCTGGATATCAATCCCCGCACAAATATCGTGTTTCTGACGGCCTACGCCGATTACTCCCTCGATGCCTGGAACACGGAAGCCTGCGGTTTTATGCTGAAGCCCCTGACCCCGGATGGCGTAAGATGTCAGCTAAAGAAGCTGCGCTATCCGTTTTCCACGGGAGGCACAGACAAGTGATCAACTGGCTCGATTTCTTTTATTTCTTCACCTGCGGCGCAGCCCTTCTCTTAAGCGGGCTGGGTCTCTGGTTTGTTGTCATCATGCCCGGCATCGGCCGGTGGAGCAAGCATTTCTTCCGGACGTACTTTATCGTTCTGATGCTGATCTGCTTTTCCACCTTCCTGGAGATGATTCTTCAGCGTTATGCCTTTCCCAGAGAGGCCATGGTCTTCTGGCTGGCTCTGGAATCCCTGCTGCTTCCGCTGCCGATACCCATGCTGACCGTTTATCTGCTGCACTGCACCGGAGAAAATCTCCGCACCACCAGACTCTTTTTTATCATGATGGTTCTGTGGGCCATCTATTCCATTCTGGTTATCGGTTCCCCGTTCATCCGCGGTTTCAGCAAACTGACCCCGGACGGTCAATTCGCCCGCGGTCCTCTGTATCCGCTTCTGATACTGCCCCTGACCCTGCTCATGCTGTGCAATCTGGCCGGTACGATCATGCGCAGAGGACGCCTTTCCCGGAAAGCCTGGCTGAGCTTTCTCATCGCTGAGCTGCCCATGGCCGCTGCGCTGACCGTGCATCTGTTTACAGATGTCTACCCGCTGATTGACATCTGCATCGTCCTTTCCGCTCTCTCCATGTACGGCATCATCCTGTCCGACCAGATCGAACAGGACCTGCGGCATCAGCAGGAGATTGCGAATCAGCGCGCCAGCATCATGGTCCTGCAGATGCGGCCGCACTTTATCTACAACACCATGACCAGCATTTACTGTCTCTGCAATCAGGATCCGGAAAGGGCCCGGCAGGTCATTCTGGATTTCACAACCTATCTGCGCAAGAATTTTGCTGCCATTGCAAGCTCCGATCCCATTCCCTTCTCGGCCGAGCTTGAACATGTGCGCGCCTATCTCGCCGTGGAACAGGCCCAGTATGATGACAGCCTTTCGGTGGAATATGACACGCCGCATATCCGGTTCCGGGTGCCGCCGCTGACGCTGCAGCCCATCGTGGAGAACGCCGTCAAGCACGGCAGAGACCCCTACGCCGGCGTGTTTCATCTCTTAATCCGGACGCGGAAAACCGATACCGGAAGTGAGATCATAATCGCCGACAACGGCCGGGGATTTACGCCCGTCGATGACAGTGAGCCCCATATTGCGCTGAAAAACATCCGTCAGAGGCTTGAGATGATGTGCCGGGGAAGCCTTGCGATTACAAGGGCTGACGGCGGCGGAACCATAGTTACTGTTACGATCCCGGATGCTGCAAAGAGCCATCCCTCATAGGTGAAATTATGATAAAAAAACTATTTACAATCGATGATTTCGTGGTCGCATTTATTTCATCGCTGGGTTACGGCTACGGCGAAACGATATCCAGGCTGTCCGGCTGGCCGAAAGCTGCATGTACGGCAGCAAGCTTTGTGCTCGGTATTGCGGCGGAGGAACTCATCAGCCGGATTGTCTTCAGTCCGTCGGTACAGAAAAAAAAGGAAGACAAGTTTATTACCTATGCTCTGTTCGTTCTCCTTTTTCTGGCCGCACATGCCGTGTCCGTCAGATGGATGGGCGTATCCATGGTGGATTATCTGGTGGATGAGTTTCAGTCAGTTGTCCTCTTCCCTCTCCTCGGCTTCGGATTCAACCTCCTTCTCCGAGGATACCGCATCCTGAAGATCCGGCGCCTGTACGGAGAGGAAACGGACAGCTATGTATTCGATGTGGATGACGAGGACCGCCAGGAGATTAATCTCCGGAACCGGCCCATATCCGGGGACTATGGGGACAGGCCCGCGGTAAAGACAAGAACCGGCATCTTTGTCGGGGAAGAAGAGAATAAATCCCGGGTCTACCGGGGAATCCCCTACGCGAAGCCTCCCATCGGCCCACTCCGGTGGAAGGCGCCCGAGCCGCTCCCTTCATCGGATGCCGTATATGAAGCTGTCCATTTCGGACCTTCCGCCATACAGGTGGAACATAAAGGGGCAATCCTGGCGCATCACCGGCAGAGTGAAGACTGTCTCTACCTGAATATCTGGGTCAGCCCGAA
>DMCD01000214.1:3349-7130 GCA_003445895.1 Lachnoclostridium sp.
GATCCCCTGCTGTACGGAGACGATTTTGCAGAAGATCATTCGGACGTGGTGGTTGTCAGCTTTAACTGGCGCCTCGGTATTTTCGGGTTTATCGATTTTTCGGAGGTTCCCGGCGGAGAGGCTTATCCCGATACCCGGAATCTGGGACTTCTGGATCAGATCGCGGCGCTTCAGTGGATTAAGGAGAATATCGCTGCCTTCGGAGGTGACCCCGACCGGATCACGGTGATGGGCTTTGAATCGGGCGCGTCCTGCATCTGCCTGCTTGCGGCGAGCCCCCGGGCAAAGGGCCTGTTCCAGAAAGCGTTCGTATTCTTCGGGAGCCCGGAAGGCGCTTATGAGACGACCGATACCTCCCGCGCTCTGGCCGAAGACCTGTTAAAGGAGACAAAGACATCGACGATGGCGGAGCTTACCGCTCTGTCCCCGAAGGCCCTGAAGGATGCCTCCCAAAAGCTCTGGCAGGATCTGTGTGCCCCCACCTGTGACGGAACATGGATTCCTGAGGACGTGTACCTCGCCTATCAGAACGGCGCAGCTTCCGGCATTGAATTTATCCTGGCCATCCCCCGCAATGAACTGCCGGTATTCCGCTCCTTTATCGGCACAGAGAGATATGAGAAATTCTTATTCTCCCCGGAGAACGATGTTCCGGGCCGCACCGGCACTTCCGATACCCTCGAAGCAAGGGAGAAGCGTTTTGAGCAGCGGAACGCTTACTACATGTATCAGACTGCTGTGAAGCTTTCCGAAGGCGGAAATGAAGTACACCTGCTCTTCTGGGATACGGAACCCCTGCTGGAACAGCTCGGTTCGGGTACGGTTGATGCTGCGGCCGTGCTGCTGGGAAATGCGGATGCTCTGCAGCTGTACGGCAGCGTGATGAATAATGATCTCTCGGAGGTACTGCAGACCCTCCTGGAGAAATACATAAAGGGATCTGCCCTGCGGCTGTATACGAATGAGATCAAAGGCGTCAGTGCCCTTGACTGGAAAGCCTATCCCAAGGCACTTATCGTCTCGGACGGAAAGCTGTCCTGCGGCTCCATCAAAGACAGGATAACAGGAGGAATATCATGAACCGTTTAAAGCAGGTGAGAACCACAATAAGGAAAGAAAGTGGAAAAAAGCTTCAGGCTTTTACCCTGCTGACCACACTGCTTGTTGCCCTGATCGTCTTTTCCCTGGGACTCGTTCTGGACGGTTACAGCAAGATTCGCATGCTGGATCAGTATCTGTGCGAGGTACCTGTCATTGTGCAGGAGCGCGAGGATGAGTTTACGGCGCGAAGCCATGTGTTTGAAGAAGATGTTATGTCCCGGGGCGAGCTTGGTGCAAGGATTTACCGGGATTACAGCGGTCTTTCGTCAAAGGAAAAGCTGGAGAAGATCTGCTCTGTGGTCTGTGCAGAGAGCGTTTCTCTGATGGATGAGCGCGGAACACTGTTAAGCACCACCGGGACCAGAATGCCGGAAGAGCAGTTTAAGACGCGGATCAAGACACTTAAGATGCGCACGCCTGTGCTGGAGCTCTATTCCCCCTCCAAAGAGAATGAGGAAGATTCCGAAGCGCAGGACGGGACGGCCTTCGTCATGTTCCCCATCAGCACAGATGACGGCCGCAGACTGGTCTTTGAGTTCTCCTGCCGGCCGCTGATGAATGTATATAACGAGCTGGGCAACTGGCCCAGCGTCCTCGACCGCATGCTCTCGGGGCTGGACGTCTATGCCTATGTCCGGACAGGCGGCGGAAACCTGTACAGTAATACCCTTGAGGACGTAAGCCAGGAAGAACAGGATGCGCTTAAGGCTGCTGCGGCAGATGTTTTTAAGAAATCCGCCCGTTTCTTCCGCCTGGGGAAAGAAACCTCCTACGGCCTGATCTCCTTCCGGAACGAGCCGGCACTGGCCGTGGTGTCTCCCTATCCGGACCTGGACGCTCAGCTCCTTCTGGCGCTGCCGCTCTATGACTTCATCAGCACCGGTTTTTACTGCGCACTGACCCTTTCCGCGTTCATCGTCTTCAGCATGATTCTCTTCTCCCTTTATGTGCTGAAGGTCTGCGCAAGGAAATATGGCCATGATGACCTGAAAACCATTCTCGCGAAACTGGACCGCAGAACCCGGTCCGGACGCAATCTGCTGCTCACCGCCATCGGCTGCTTTTCCATCATGCTTCTGATGCTGGAATACAATGCAACCCTTGCCTATATCGGTACAACCAAACGGACGTCCCTCGAATACGATGTGGCCTGGCACGAAAACCAGAGAGGCATCATCCGCAGCTCGTATACGGACATCTACAGGACGCGCACGCAGGTTCTGGCCGAGCTTCTGACAGACAATAAGGATTATCAGACGCACCACGCCCTGCAGGCGCTCAGCAATACGCTGCACGCGGAGTATCTGATGCTGTTCGACCAGGACGGGCACGAAATCACCGCAAGCAACAGCTATACCGGTTTTTCCGTAAGCGGCCCCTCCGCCAACTTAAGTGAGGAATACCAGGCCGTGCTCCTGGGATATCCATACGCTGTGGTGGGGCCCTCCGAGGATCCTTACACAAAAAAGCAGCAGATCGGCACGGCAGTTCTTATGACGACTAAAAGCGGCGAACCGGATGGTTTCCTTCTGGCGGTATACGATGCCGGCGCCATGAATAAGGCACTGAAAAGTGAGAGCCTGGAGCATACCGTCAGTACCTTTGCCGTTGCGGCGGGCAATGAGGTCGCCGTCGTAAACGATGAAACCGGCATATTTATCGCCCACACCGATCAGAAAAAAATCGGACACGACGCGGAGGATTATATCACAAAAGACGCCTACGGCAAGGATTATGCCGGCTTTACCACCTATGACGGAAGGGAGATGTATGCATCCGGCGTCTCATCCGACGGCAAGAGCCTTCTGTATATGATTCCCAACCAGCCGGAACGTGCCGTTACCATCATTTCCCTTCTGATGATTGCGGCCGTGCTTCTCATCATCGGATTCCTTTACTGTCCGCGCGCCAGAGTACTCTGTGCCAGAGCCCTGGACGAGGCCATTGAAAACAAAGAGCTTACCGCGGAGGACTTCACTGCCGACGAGAAACATCCTCTGTCGATCTTTACATCCGGTTATTCCGGCTTTCTCACCCTGATGGCAGGGATTACGCTGATCGCCGCCTACACCATGGTATGGCCGGCCTTCACCTTTGTATACGGGGGGCTGTGGTCGAGAGGCATTCACCTGTTTTCTCTCTGGGCAGCTCTGTTTTTCCTTGCGCTCACCGTATTCGCGGCCATTCTTCTCCGGATGGGACTGCAGGAAACGCAGAAGCGGACCGACTCCCGGACCAGGACCATTCTTAAGCTGGCAGACAGTTTTGTCGCCTATACCGCAGGCGCGGTTATCATCATGGGGATCCTCTATATGTTCGGCGTCAATACCACAGCCATTCTGGCCTCGGCAGGCATTGTTTCCATCGCCGTCGGCATGGGCGCCAAGGATATGGCCGCGGATATCCTTGCCGGCCTGTTCATCGCGATAGAGGATTCGATCCACATGGGGGACATCGTTTCCATCAAATCCTGGGAAGGCCGTGTCACCGACATGGGTATCCGGACCATAGAGCTCACAGATGACAGCCAGAATATCAAGATACTGAACAACAGCCAGATCAGCGATGTTGTCAATATGAGCCGCAAAAAAACCATCTGCCATCTGGATTTCCCGCTGGAACGGCGCACTAGCATGGCAGAAATCGAAACGATTCTGAAACAGGCTGCGGAAAAGGCCTC